>NZ_MUFM01000070.1:0-1820 GCF_001996125.1 Salinivibrio sp. PR932
CTTTTAAGATAACTTCTTCACTATTCAAGTTATAAAAACAGTCTTTTATTTTCTCTATATTATCGTTCGGAAACACCCAGCCAACATCGTTATCTTTTATTCTTGTTGATACAGTTTCAAAAGGAAGCGAGGCACATGGGAGCCCGACGGATAACATTTCAGTCAACGTATGGCACCATGTTTCGTTCCAGATCGAAAAAACCGCACCCACATGAGGTTTAATTTTCTTTACATGCTCAGCAAACTCATCACGCTTATACTCGCCATGAAAAGTTAGCCTAGGGTGTTGGTACTTCAAGTTAGACTTACCAAGAATATGGAAATGTAGCTTTTCATCAACGTCATTTTCCAGGAGCTCTTCAATTATTTTACTTCCCTTTGCTATCGCTATATTACCTGGAATTAGAACTTTAAGCGTATCGCCATTTTTGTATGGCTCTGAAAGTTGATATAACTGTTTAAAATCTCTCCCGTGTGGAATTACATGAAAACACTCGCTGGGTATAGCCAAACTTTCTAATATAGTCTTTCTAACACTCTCATGTGTTGTAACAAACGCATCACAATAACTTAGCGCATGGCTAAACTTTTCTCTCCATTTATTTACCCACGCATTCTCTAGTTTTGGTAATGAATCGCTTCCCCACAAATCAGGTTTACAATTTCCACTCTCCGAATTAGAGCACTTCCCATTGCAGTATTTGTTTTCACCATCAAGTAGTTTTACTGTTGGACAAATAGTATAGAAATCATGAAAAGAGTTAATGACTCTCGCTCCACTTTCCTTTGCAAGTTTTGGTAAACTCAACGAGTGCCATGCTAAATGACGAATATGAACAAACTCAAAGTCATACTTATATAACCAATTTGTCAATACTCGATCATATTCAGCGTTGTGATGAGTTAATACATCGACAGGTTCCTTTAGCACATGACGCTGAACTACCTCATCTGGTTGATTGCTATAAATACGATAAAGTGACATAACTTTACTGTCACAGTGGAGTAACCACCCCTCAACACGATCTGATAATGCTAGCATCAAGTCCCGGTTAGTTTGAGGTGTTCCACCTGTCAAAGTAGAAATAACAAAGAGTCCTCTCGGCAAGATGCTTTGGCAGTCTTTCATTGCAATTCCGGCCTTGAATCGTGCAGCACTAATAACTGAACTTTCACTAAAGACCGATATTGATTTTTTAAAATCCGGATATCTTTTATCGATAACTGCTCGCCCAGCTTTAATTAACTCTGTTTTTTGTCCACCGAAACTTTTAGAGCGATCATGAAAAACGTAGGTACGATCATCAATGATGTTCCGCCAGCCGTTGTCTCTGGCTCGCATGCAAAAATCGTTTTCTTCACCATAACCTCGTGGAAATGCATCAGAATCCAAAGCACCGATATGATTGATGCATGTGCGTCGGATATACATACAAAAACCATTTCCTGTTGGAACAGTAGGATAATAGCCAATAGCGTTCCTACGAAATGCAATTGCGTAGTCTACCTCTGAAACACCTTCGGGTAGATCATTATCATTACCCATTTTTGGTGCTGAGAATGCACCTGCGCGATCAGACATAGCTGTTACTGTAGCAATATTACTGTCAGTTCTAAGCGCTCGCTGAAACCCCTGTATCCACCGAGGAGTAACACGAGCGTCTGAGTTCAGCAAAATCACATCATTTTCTTTTGCTAGTTCAATACCTTTATTAACAGTTTTTGTAAAACCTAAGTTCTTTTTATTATGAAAAACCCTAAATGAATTGTACTTTTCTACATCACTAAGGATTTTATTTATTTCCGGATCAGTACTGTGA
>NZ_MUFM01000071.1:0-1726 GCF_001996125.1 Salinivibrio sp. PR932
GCTTATCTGACAGGTTGAGTATGAAAGTTCCGCAGCAGGTAACTAGAGAGGTAAAATCAGCCATTAACTCTGAAAATTATGAGACTGTTATTAAAATAGATATAAAGGATTTCTATCCTAGTATTGACCATTCCATTCTTGTGAAAAAGTTAAAAGAACTAGGTATTGAAAAAGAGGCAATAACTTTAATAGAAAGTGCAGTAAAAAATGGTTTTAAAAAGAAATCTTTAAATGAATGTGGCATTCCCCAAGGGTTGTCGATATCAAACATTCTTGCTGAAATATACTTTTTAGAACTAGACGAAAGCTTTAAAGGTAGGCCTTTTTTCTACARGAGATATGTCGATGACGTTCTAATATTTTGTAGTAGCTCCAGTTCTGAAGATATATACAAGGAGTTCAAAGATAAAGTGGAAAGCATAAACTTATCTATTCATGAAAAAAATAATTCTGATGGTAAAACTGAAGTTAAAAGTATTCTTAATGAGTTTTCTTATCTAGGATATCTATATAATTGTGATGTAAAAACAAAGGAAGTTAATAAAAAAGAGAAAACTAATATTTCTGTTAGGGCTTCTAGCAGAAAAAGATTTCAAGATTCGATTGCCTCTATTTTTACTCTGTACGCAAATGCTGGAAAGAAAAAATCTAAGGCTCTACTTTTTTGGAAATTAAACCTAAGAATCACAGGGTGTATATCTAATGGAAAGAGAAAAGGTTGGCTTTTTTTCTTTTCAGAAATGAATGATATGCCTATGCTCTTTGAAATGGATAATATGATAAAAAATCTTTGCGCTAGACATCGAGTTGAATATAAGGGGGTGAAAAAGCTTACTCGTGCTATTCATGTTATAAAACATGAAAAGTGGGAGAGCAGTTACTTTCCCAATTTCGATGAATATAATTATAAAAGCATGAGAGAGGTTGTAGCTTATGATAGAGGAACTAGACCTCATAAGGTGAAACTTACAGATCAAGATCTTAAAAGTGCGTTCTGGTCGATTATTAATCGTGAGGTAAGAGCGATGGAAACAGATATCACGTCATTTTCTTAGGGTTTATAAACCATTACAAGTTTGTTACCTGCTTTCCAGGAATAAAGCCTCAACTCCATCCCTAACGCATTCACAATCGCGATCAGTGCCTTGAGGGGTTGCCTTTTTGGCTGAATGTGCGGTAGAGCGTTTCTCGTGAAAGACCGGTTTGCTTGGCGATATCTGCCATTCCTTTGGTGCGAGCGATTACACCAGAGCATCGGCGATAAATGCGGGATCGCCCGTTTGCACCGCTTCGTCTAAGTAAGCTTGAAGTGCTTCTTGATTGTCCAAGAACTCCGCTGGGTCAAAAGCGTGTAAAGTTACTTCAGTAGCGACAACCATAGTTGTACTCCTCAAAATCAATGACTCCCAAACCGTCAGGATACAACTGTTCTGGCTTTGAGATCCTGTAATCCTCGTAGCCACTCACTAAAAACTGTCGTCTCTTTTATCGACTTTTCCACGCCTAAATGTAGCTTTGAAGCTACGCCTTTGGCAAGTGAATCTATCGTATTTAAGGTACACACAGAGATAGAGATACAGCGCATTCAACTCTATCATCAGCGATCTGACTCGCATCGTTAGACGTGAACGTAATCAATTTATTTATTAGTAACTTAGCGCGACTTCTATGGCTACTTGGGTTTTTAATTTATGTCCATGTGTCACTTTTATAGAGTGTTAATTTA
>NZ_MUFM01000072.1:0-1056 GCF_001996125.1 Salinivibrio sp. PR932
GTTTATTATCGGTTTTATATGTCTAATTGCACATTTTTTATGTGGTTATTATTTTTTATATTAATAGTCCGGGTCTCACTTCTATGTAAAATGTGATCTTGTTTCGAATTAAAATTGTTTACTATCGCAATGAATTATTGAGTTTTTTATAATCAAAAGAAAAAGCCTATGATTTACTTCGACGCTGTTGCTAGGAAACTGCATCAAGACCACAAATCCACCCGACTTGGCTTCCGCGAAGCCTTGGTGTTGGAGTGCCTGTTGCTGCATGCCCCTGAGACCGTGTGTAAGCAAACCTTGATTTGTTACGCGTGGGGAAATGAATACATTGGTCAAACATCGTTAGCCAAATCAATCAGTGCGCTGAGACGAAGCCTAATGGCGATTAGCGCGGATCCTATGTTGGTAGTCACTGTGCCCAAGCAAGGCTATCGCATGGTCGAGGGCATGGTAGAAACCAAGACTGTCAGTGAGTCTCAGGCAACCATAGAGCAAACTAAAGTAGCACCTGCCACGACGAATGCTGCAACGGGTATTTCTGCTAGCGACTCGAGGCAGGGCGCTGACAATCAGGTAGTATCGAGTAAACCGATACGCCAGTGTGTCATGATGGCGTTGATGTTATTAGCATGTGTGGCGAGCAGCGTGTTTGTGGTAGGAAAAATCAATGGCTGGCGCTGGAGTGATTTAGTTCAGCGAGGCGGGCTGACACAGAAACGTGTCGGTAGCCTTTATGTTTTCTATCCTCAAGAAACGCGCCTTGACTTTCCCATGGAGCAATTTTTAACCCACAGTCAGTGTGATTGCCTCGTCTACCTAGAAAAAAAGCACAAGTATTCCACGATTTATTTTGTCTCAAGAAAGACGAATCGTAGTGTGCTTATTCGATATTCCCCTTTCAATATTGAGCATGCCACTCATGAAATTGAGCAATTTCTTGCTGGGGAAGAAAAATAGAGTATTAACTTTATTTTTATGAGCCTTGTCGAGTAGGTATTTACGGCGTCTTATTATTTCGACTTTCTATCCTAAAAACCCATACCTAAATAATAGAGC
>NZ_MUFM01000073.1:0-1712 GCF_001996125.1 Salinivibrio sp. PR932
TTCTGGCGCATCATCGGTCCCCGTAATGGTGATGACAATATCTTGTTGCGTGTTATCGCTTGCCGTCAGGGTAATGGTATCGGTGACCTGATCGCCGGCATCTAAATTCTGCACCGCAGACTGATCAAGGGTGTAGGTCCAATTACCGTTCACCAGCTCGAGCGAACCATAGTTGCCTGCCTGTGTAACATCGGCAAAAGTCGGATTATCGCCGTCATCAACATCACTGATCGCAAGGGTGCCGGTGGCAGTGACGGGTGCATCACCTTCGTTGCCTTCGGTGACCGAGCCAACAAACTCACCAGAGACTTCAGGTAAGTCGTCGGTGCCGGTAATAGTGATAACGATATCTTGGTCGGTACCATCAGAGGCAGTCAGGGTGATAGTGTCGGTGACCTGATCGCCGGCATCTAAACTCTGCACCGCAGACTGATCAAGGGTGTACGTCCAATTACCGTTCACCAGCTCTAGCGAACCATAAGTGCCGGTTGCTGTGGTATTGGCAAAGGTGGGTGCATCGTCGCCATCCACATCACTGATCGCAATGGTACCCGTGGCAGTTACTGCGGTATCGCCCACGTCACCTTCGGTCACTGAGCCAACAAACTCACCACTCACTTCTGGTGCATCGTCGGTCCCCGTAATAGTGATAACAATATCTTGCTCAGTACCATCGTTTGCAGTCAGGGTGATGGTGTCCGTCACCTGATCGCCAGCATCTAAATCTTGCACCGCAGACTGATCGAGGGTGTAAGCCCAATTGCCGTTCACCAGCTCTAGCGACCCATAAGCACCAGTCTCAGTGGTATTGGCGAAGGTAGGTGTATCGTCACCGTCGACATCACTGATCGCAAGGGTGCCGGTGGCAGTAACAGGCGCATCACCTTCATTGCCTTCGGTGACTGAACCAACAAACTCACCACTTGCCGTTCACCAGCTCTAGCGACCCATAAGCACCAGTCTCAGTGGTATTGGCGAAGGTAGGTGTATCGTCACCGTCGACATCACTGATCGCAAGGGTGCCGGTGGCAGTAACAGGCGCATCACCTTCATTGCCTTCGGTGACTGAACCAACAAACTCACCACTCACTTCTGGTGCATCGTCGGTCCCCGTAATAGTGATAACAATATCTTGCTCAGTACCATCAGAGGCAGTCAGGGTGATGGTGTCGCTGATCTGATCGCCGTCATCTAAATTCTGTACTGAGCCCTGATTTAGCGTGTAAGTCCAATTGCCGTTGACCAGTTCTAGCGAGCCATAGGTACCTGCCTGTGTGACATCGGCAAAGGTTGGATTATCGCCGTCATCCACATCACTGATCGCAAGGGTGCCCGTGGCAGTGACAGGTGCATCACCTTCGTTGCCTTCGGTGACTGAGCCGGTAAAGTTGCCGGTGACCTCAGGGGCGTCGTCCGTCCCTGTAATGGTGATAACAATATTTTGTTGCGTGTTATCGCTTGCCGTCAGGGTAATGGTATCGGTGACCTGATCGCCGGCATCTAAACTCTGCACGGCAGATTGATCAAGGGTGTAGGTCCAGTTGCCGTTAACTAGGTCTAGCGAGCCATAAGTCCCCGCTTCTGTAGTATTCGCAAAGGCCGGTGTATCGTCGTCATCGACATCACTGATCGCAATGGTGCCGGTGGCAGTGACAGGTGCATCGCCCACGTTGCCTTCGGTCACTGAGCCGGTAAAGTTACCGGTGACTTCA
>NZ_MUFM01000074.1:0-1331 GCF_001996125.1 Salinivibrio sp. PR932
TGTACACACCTGTACACACCGCCCGTCACACCATGGGAGTGGGCTGCACCAGAAGTAGATAGCTTAACCTTCGGGAGGGCGTTTACCACGGTGTGGTTCATGACTGGGGTGAAGTCGTAACAAGGTAGCCCTAGGGGAACCTGGGGCTGGATCACCTCCTTACTGACGCTATTCTTGCGAGTGTTCACACAGATTGTATAGGTTGAAGWATTAAAGAGGATATGTTCCCAAACATATCGATGCGTCCCATTCGTCTAGAGGCCTAGGACACCGCCCTTTCACGGCGGTAACAGGGGTTCGACTCCCCTATGGGACGCCACTTTATAAACATACTTTCGAGTGTGATTACAAAGTGGTTTATTTAGCAATAAACGACATGCTCTTTAACAATCTGGAAAGCTGACAAGTCATTCTTAAAGAATGACAGTAAAGTTCTCAATCAGTGACAGAAATGTCACTCACACAATCAAGTGTGCTTGGGCTTTGTCTTATTTGATAAGCAAAGTCTCTATTTTGAGTCCGGCAAAAACAAAACCTTAATTAGTTGATGATTCAACACTCAGTGGTTTTGCTCAGGTATCTTAGCGTGAATACATAGCGCTAAGAGGCGAACTCGGGGAACTGAAACATCTAAGTACCCGAAGGAAAAGAAATCAATTGAGATTCCGGCAGTAGCGGCGAGCGAACCCGGAGCAGCCCTTAAGCGGCTTAGGCGTTAGGTGAACAGGTTGGAAAACCTGGCAATAAAGGGTGATAGCCCCGTAACCGACAGCGCCTTAGTCGTGAAATCGAGTAGGACGGGACACGTGATATCTTGTCTGAACATGGGGGGACCATCCTCCAAGGCTAAATACTCCTGACTGACCGATAGTGAACCAGTACCGTGAGGGAAAGGCGAAAAGAACCCCTGTGAGGGGAGTGAAATAGAACCTGAAACCGTCTACGTACAAGCAGTGGGAGCCCCATCACTAAGACACCTTATCTTAGTGAGACGCTATCACTTTGTTGATTGGGTTAACCACGCGAAGCGTGGGTCAACCGCCCAATCAAGCAGAGGTGACTTAGTGATGGGGTGACCGCGTACCTTTTGTATAATGGGTCAGCGACTTAATGTTAGTAGCAAGGTTAACCGCATAGGGGAGTCGTAGGGAAACCGAGTCTTAACTGGGCGTACAGTTGCTAGCATTAGACCCGAAACCGAGTGATCTAGCCATGGGCAGGTTGAAGGTTGAGTAACATCAACTGGAGGACCGAACTCACTAACGTTGAAAAGTTAGGAGATGACCTGTGGCTAGGGGTGAAAGGCCAATCAAACTCGGAGATAGCTGGTT
>NZ_MUFM01000008.1:0-157626 GCF_001996125.1 Salinivibrio sp. PR932
AAGTAAATTGATGAGTATATGATGTAACTAACTGACATTTATGAGTATTTGATCAACATTTGTACTCTTGATTTGTTTTTCTCAAGCACAGGAAGGCTATGAAAACACTTGTAACGGGTGCTGCCGGTTTTATCGGTAGCCATATTTGTCGCAGGCTTTGTGCTGATAGATACGATGTAGTCGGCGTTGATAACCTCAATGACTATTATGATGTGAACCTTAAAAAAACTAGGTTGCAATGGGTTGGAGATGTAAGGTTCAGATTTCACTGTATGAGTGTCGAAAACTCAGACGAATTGAATCGTCTGTTCAATGAAGAGCAATTTGATTGTGTGATTCACTTAGCAGGGCAGGCTGGCGTCCGTTATTCCTCGGAAGAGCCTATGGTCTATGGAGAGAGCAACCTCATGGGTTTTCTTTCAGTCCTAGAGGCGTGTCGAGCCTTTAACATTAAACACCTGGTGTACGCGTCATCGAGCTCAGTGTATGGGCTGAACGATAAAATTCCATTTTCAGCGAATGACAATGTGGATCACCCAGTTTCTCTTTATGCTGCAACTAAAAAGGCAAATGAGTTAATGGCTCATAGCTACTCTCAGATGTATGGGTTACCAACGACAGGACTACGTTTTTTCAGCGTTTACGGTCCTTGGAGTCGGCCGGATATGGCATTCTATAAGTTTACAGAGGCAATGATTGAAAAAAGGCCAGTCGATGTTTTCAATAACGGCGAACTATATCGGGACTTTACTTACATCGATGACGTTGTAGAAGCAGTAGTTCGAGTAACAAGGAGAATTCCAAAGAAGAACCAAGAGTGGCTAAAAGCTAATGAAACCATTGCACAAAGCTCAGCGCCATATCAGATTTTTAATGTCGGTAGCGGGACTCCCGTCAAACTCACAAAAATGATTGATTTGTTAGAATATCAACTGGGAGTGCCGTCGATAAGGCAATTGAAGCCAATGCAGGTAGGGGAAGTGTATACTACTTACTCTGATGTAAAAGAGCTTTTTGATGAGATTGGTTTTACGCCACAAGTGCCATTCCATGAAGGCGTCGCAGCTTTTGTAGAATGGTATAGTGATTACCGGCGAATTTCTCAGCAGCAAGTCAAGAGTGCAGCTAAGTCGATTTAGTTCTATGCTGAACTACACAGGTGCGTTGTATGCTTTCTAAAGTATTCACGCGCACCTAAAAAATCAAATACGGCTTTAGCTCCTCAAAGTTCCCCACAATAATCTGCTGACCTTTAGGGTTCGAATCTAGCACACTAATATCGATATTGTAGGTATCGAGAACGTAGCGAACCAACGCAGCATTAGTTGGAATTGTGAGTGTGCTATTTTCCATACCGTAGTCATGGGCAACGACAGCGGCCTGAGCTTCTGTCAGTCTCGGGTCCGGCATCAACTCAATAGCGAGGGGAGTATTCCATCGGTCATCGTTGGACTTCCCCATTACATTTTTAGCCTCAAGGCATGGAATACCTCTTATGCGGCTGAGCACAAAATCACGATAACCTTTCGCATGCTCACAATAGGCACGAACATGCCAGCGTAGAGGGGTGCAAACGAGGGTATGAGGAGAGATAATCCGCTCGACTTCAATGCCGTCTTTTAGTGATGTGTAGCTTATGTCGACACGTTTCTTCTCACTAATAGCTTGAATTAAAGGACGTAAGACTTGTGGTGATATATTACGAGTTGTAGGGCGAATCATCGAGACACTCTCAAACCCCATATCGAGTTCTTTAAATGTGATGGTCATATCTTCACTTCTTGAAAGAATGTGCAAATATTCATCAGCATGACCTTTTGTTACTTGTGGACTATAGCTATCACTGGGCTTGTAGCCTTTTAGCTGTTTATCATAAACAAGGTTTCCTGGCGCGATATCGGCTAGATAGGTGTTGATGTCTTTCGATGCTTGCTGTCTGCCAATACCAAAGCTCTTAATCAGGTGATTGGTCGTTAACCGTCCTTCCCACAGCGCGATGATTTCTATCATTCTGTAACGGAATAGTAGATCCCAGCGTATTGGCCATTTGCTCATCATCTAACTCCTGTCTATTTATGCGACGTGTGTATGTAATCAGTATTTACCTGTCTTTGATGGCGACATAGTATGTATTGAGTGTTTTGGAGTCAATTCATAGCGAAGCTTGCTGGAGTTTGAACTTTAAAAATAAGGGAATTGTAAATGGTTGCACCGAAAAGTCTCACCTTTCAGCTACACCAACATTGGGAGGTGGTTGAGCAGTTAACTCGGCTTTCGAGAGAGTTTCCAGCGTTTGAGCTGAGAGTACTTGAACAGGTGATCAATCAGTACAAAAGTAAAAATGCGGAAAGTAATACTGTGCTCACCAGCCTTGTTAATGCAGACATATTGCAGCCTATCAATCGCAGCAGCGACTATCAGCTAAACACGCTAGTTGTGGACTTTGTCAGAGGCTTAACTCAGGAGCATGAGTTAGGTCTATCAGCGGTACTTAAAGCTCGAGTTGATGCGATTAAAGACGCCACCAGCCAAGTGTTAGAAGGGCTTGATATGGCGGACAACGATTTACTTCGTACTGGCGCGAACAGGCTGTCGGAACTGGTTAGAAAAATTACCCAACAGTTAACGCAAGACAAACAAGCAATATTTGAAATAGCAGAATTGGCGAAGTCTGCGGACACCACTGTCCCAATTGAACGTCGTTACCGTGAAGTGTTGGAAGTGTATGACCAATACGTAGAACCCATGAACGAAATGATGGATAGCGGTCTTGGAGGCAGTTTCTATCCCTTATTAGAAAAGGCGGAAGAAGCACTCGATACTGCCGTTGACATACTTTCCATACGTGGATCTTTGTATCAACAAAGGCTGGCAATGCGCCAGATAGCTTATCAAGTCAAAGATCTTCGATACCAAGGGCGAGTCATTGCTCAGCAATGTGCTGATACTTTGTTGCCATTAAGAGAGGAAGTCAGGCAGCACAATCAACTTTCAGCGGTGATTAGCAAGCAGCTAAGCCAAGTTCGTAAAAAGGGTTTAGCGCGAGGACTAAATGCCGAAGGTTTGCCTATGTGGAAAAGTAGCCGCGTGACTAAAATTCAATTGGGTAATGAAGTACGTGAGTTGATGGCAGAATTCTTGGACTTTGAACCTAGTTCTATACCGTTCCCGGATGCAGAGGAAGCGCCAACCAGTCCAATGAACAACTGGGTTGATAAAGAGCTTTTGAGGGAACAACTTGCTGACTCGCTACCGCTCGCGAATCTAATGACGTGGCTCAGAGGAAACTATCAGCACCTACCAGATGCCGAGCTGTTGCGGCTCTATCACGAGCTTGTTCGCGACCCTCAGTGGCAAAGCACATTAGGGGCGAGCTCAAGTACTACAGCGCTGAACACAGTAACCGTAACCTACCACCCTCACGAAATAAAGATGTTGACTGGCTCAACAAATGCAAAGGATGTTGATAATGCAAACTAGCAAAATCGATTTAAATGAGCTGGCTCATCTGACTGAGCTATTTACCTTTTTTAATTCTGGCCGGCACCTAAATCGCTCGACAGATGCGACTTTATGGCATGAGCTAGAACAGCAAGCAGAGCAGTACCAGTACCTATTTGCTAACTTGGGTTTTGACTTGCGCATTGATGGACGGGGTTTTGCTTGGTTCCATGATGAAGATGGTAACCAGAACATCAATAAACAATCACGCCAGTTAGCACTATTGCTGATGGTGATATTTGACCATCAAGCTGATAGCGGCCGCTCCCTCGGTCAGTTTTACCAATGGACGATTGATAATGCCTTGCTAGATGAGGTTTGCGAAAAGCATCAAGAGCTTTTGGATGCAGAAGAAATCGACCAAGATGCACTAGCAAAGATACTCGATAACGCAGTGCGAAAAGGCTTTGCCGCTCAAGAGAATAATCACTGGCGTTTGCTGCCTCCGGTATACCGATACCTAGACCATTTCGAAGCTATCACTGAACAAACACCCAAAAATGATGTGTCCGCTTGTGAGGAAGATGAATAATGTTAAGTTACGGCTTTCAACGTTTAGCGTTAATTGGCAGTGCTGGGTACCAGCGAGCAGAACTTCCTCTTGATGACTCTGTGTCACTAATTGCGCCAAATAACCATGGCAAAACAAGCTTAATTAACGCACTCCAGTTTCTGCTCATTATCGACCAAAGAAGGATGGATTTTGGCTCTCATACACTGGAGAAGGCTCGCCGTTTTTACTTCCCAAATAACAGTGCTTACATCTTGCTAGAAGTTATCCTGCCACAAACCGGCACCGTGGTGTTTGGATGTGTTGGTAAAGGGGTAGGTTATGACTACGAATACTTCGCTTACAAAGGTGAATTAAACCTAGATGATTTCCGAATGGATGATGGCAATATCGTTGCCCAACCAAAGTTAGTTAACCACTTAGCAACGAAGAAGCATCGAGTCTATAAATTCAATGATAAAGAGTTCAGATACTCGATTTATGGTGGTGCAAAAAGTAAGAAGAATAGCGACATCGATTTTACGGTGTTTAAACTTGAACATGTAAGTGACGCTCGTTCGTTCCAGCAAGTCCTCACCAAAACGCTCAGGCTCGATAAGCTCAACTCCAGTGATGTAAAAGACTATTTGTTGAAGATATTTAGCCGAGAGCTACCCAACGCCAGTATCGATTTTAAGCAAGAGTGGGAGAAAGCATTTCAAGATATCAATCTAGAACGTGAACAGTACCTAGCAGCCGTTAATAATCTGGAAACGATTCAAGAGCTCGAACAAAAGTTTGAGCGTACCTTGTCGTTACGAGGAAAGATCGCCGCATGCCAGCCGAAGGTTAATGAATTGCTGCAGGATTGGCATAGTCATGTTCAAACGCTGACTGATAATCTATCAACGCAACAAACTAAGCTTGAACAAACACAACGTGATCTCCGAAGCCAAGATATTGCCCGTGCTGGAGAGCGTACAGACTTAACCAATAAACTGGAAGAGTTAAACCGTATAGAGAAGCAGCGACAAGAGTTGGAAGAGCGGTTTACCTTGATCCCGGATCAATCGTTTTTAGAGAGTCAGTTGAAAACAGCAGAGCAAAAATATGATGCTCAGGCTGCCTTGTGTGTTCAATCACAGCGGTCCTCTTCTGCTGCGATTGGCAAGCAGTTGAAAGAAAAACAAGATCAGCTGCAAAGATTGCAAGCTCAACATCAAACTTTGGGTGACAATTTATATCTTCATCTTTCTAAAGTGCTCAATGTAGATGAATTAGAAAAGCTGAACAAAGTACTTAGCCAACAAGTGATGCAACTGCCACCTTCACAGTATTCGTTTGACATCAATCAGTTGCGAAACATGCTCAATAGTGAATCTTCTGAGCAACTTTCGCTTTCAGGTTTAAAACTTTCACTTGAGGAGCTGATTCCTCAGCATGTTCAAAAAACAGAGCAAGAGCTTATTGAAGAAATACGTAGTGTTAATGAGCAGATCGAGAACCTTAAAGATTTGCTTGAAGCAAGCAAAGAAAGTGAGATTGCTGAAAACAAAAAGAACGAATTAAACCGTGCAGTAAGGCAGTGTGAACAGGATCTTGAGGATTACCAAAAGCTTCAACAGTTAACAAAAAGTCAGGCTCAGCGATCTGAGCAAAAAGAGAAGCTTGAGCAAGAGCTAAAAACCATTACTGCTGAGCTAGATAATGAAGAACAAAGGCACAAAACGATAACGTCAAAAATCAATGAAATTGCAGGTAAGCTAACTCAGCTTAAAACGGATAGTGAAAGTGTTGAAAAGCTCAAAAACCAAAGAATTGATGATCAATCGCTGTTTAGCATGCTTTCGGATCAACCGCATACCCCATGGATAGTGATGGATGAGTGGTCTCTTGAGTATCTACCTGTTCGCCTCCAACAGTTTATCGAGGATTGTAAAGACCTCGATAAACTGTCCAAAGACTTGCGCCAAATAAGAAATGACTTAGCTCAGAAGGGGCTTACCAAGTTTCAGATGGCCCAAACTCAAGATGAGGAAATAAAAGGGATTATTAAATTCAGTCATTGTTTAGATAGTGAGAAGAAAGCGCTGGAGAGACGCGCTCGCTCAGCGGTTGTGAATGTAACGGCGAGTTTAAGAGAGTTGCGAAGTGGGCTTTACGCACTACAAAGCAAGATGAAGGAATTCAATCGGCTAATCAGTCACAGGCAGTTATCGGATCTCAAAACATTCAAAATTGAACCCGTTGAGGAGAATCAACTTGTCGATGCAATGAATGTACTGATACAGCAAGCGGAGCAAACTGAAAGTGGTCAGAGTTTTGAGCTGTTTGATCAAGGCAGTATTCTTGATGATGCTGAGTTAGATCGAGCGAAGAGCTTGCTGATCGAAGAGGGCAATGCTCGCCAAGGTCTAAGAGTTGCAGATTTGTTCAGACTTGAGTTTGTCGTTGCTAAGCAAGGGCAACAGCAAGAGTCATTCGAAGATATTGATAGTGCCGCTTCAAACGGGACCGTATTGATGGCTAAGCTTGTGACAGGTCTTGCGATGCTCCATCTAATGCAAGATAAACGTCATCAAATGAAAGCGGTATGTTATTTGGATGAGGCGTTGGCCCTGGATACCAAAAACCAAGCTAACTTGATAGAGGTTGCTGACCAATTCGGTTTTGCATTGATTTTTGCTTCACCAGCACCGTTAACCACCGCTCGTTATTGTGTGCCTATCCACCAAGCGAATGGAAAGAATCACATTAGCCGTAATAGCTGGCAGATTTTCGAACCAATTGATAGCCAAGAACTGTCGCAACCACAAGTGGAACCATCACTATGAGCCAGGTATTGGTTAAGGCACTAACGCGACTAATCGAGATGCACCCTGATTCCATTGCCGGAAGCACATTGACATCATCTCAGAAGAAGCAGCTTGATGAGTTCAGCCGCAAAACTCAGAGTGTACAAGTTACTCCTAAAGGCCGTGGCGTTGTCTACGGCATTCTAGATATGAATGTCGTTAAAGTCACACTGGAGCAGTTGGCGCCCAATCAAAACGTGTCTCCATCAGCCCCGCAAAGAGCCGTAAACATAGCCTCCACACGCAGCAGCAAACAAGGAAGAGTAGGTCACGATGTGACCTACGTACTGGCTAAAGCGGTTGCGAATCCGCTATGGGAGTCTTTCGGAGGGCCAACTGAGCACTTAAATGTAGCGACAGAAGAGTTTGGCGTTTTTTCCCTTGAAGTGGGCGGAGAAAGAAATAGGGATCTTAACACTCATCATTCTATTTGGCTGGTGGAAAACCAAGCATTGTTTGACCGTCTAGATTGGCTACCCAATAACGAACCCACTACCGTTATTTGGTACCGAGGGCAGCTACACAACAAACTCATTGATTGGCTATCGGTGCCTGAAAGGGCAACGATGGTCTATTTTTTTGCCGATTATGATGGAGTCGGGCTAAATAACTTCCGGCGTCTGAAAGAGAAGCTAGAAGAAAGAGCAGAGTTTTGGATGATGCCGAATTGGAAGGAGCTTCTGAAACGATACGGGCAAAACCAGCTTTGGAATGATACTGCACGCGAATTCAACTCATTTCTTGAGAGTAATAGTAATTTGTTGGTTCAATCCTCTGATCTACAAGCGCTAGTTCTAGAGATGCAAACGAACGGGTTAGCACTTGAGCAAGAGTCCATTTGGCTTAGTAAGAAATAGGCTAGTGAATTGAGTAGGGGACTAATGAGTGAAAGACGTTTGTTTTAGAACGCCATCCTATTCAAGAGTCGCTTCATGAACTACTATACAAAAGTTACAAATTGTAGAGATAGCAAACTGAATGAAAGACTCAAAACTAGATCCTGAATTACTTGAGAAGCCTGAATTCAGATAATAAGTGCAACACTCATGGTTAAACTGGCGAGAGGAAGTCAACTGCTGATAGTGGTACGCTTCTCATCGCCAAAATCAAAACGTGATTACCATGAGCTACCAGTGTCAACGCCAGTTTAAAATTGACCCACTTAGCGACGTTATCGCCGAAGTAAAACTAACCCACCCACGTAATTAATTTTTGCTTTCAGATAAACTGTCCAAAGCCGATGGTACGGTTCCTGCCACCTTCTTTCCTCGTAATCGGTAGCTTTCACCGCTGATTTGTACGATGTGCGAGTGATGAAGAAGTCTATCGAGTAGTGCCGCCGTCAACGTTGTATCGTCGGCGAACGCCTTTGACCATTGAGAGAACGGCAAGTTACTGGTCACGATAATACTGCCTTGCTCATAACGTTTCGCGATGACGTTGAAGAACAAGTTGGCCTCTTCTCTGCCGAACGGTAGATAGCCGATTTCATCAACGATAAGGAGTTTGGGGGCGAGCACACTGCGTCTCAAGTAGCTTTCAAGTTTATCTTGAGCTTTTGCTGTAGACAGTTGAAGCATCAAGTCTGCTGCGGTGATAAACCGCGTTTTAAGACCTTTTTGCACGGCAAGTTGACCAAGACTCACCGCAAGGTGGCTCTTACCGACGCCACTTGGCCCGAGTAATACGATGTTTTCCTTTCGCTCAATGAACGCTAAGCCTGTTAGCTCATGAAGCTGTTTTCTTGGTGCACCAGTGGCGAACTTGAAGTCATAGTCATCGAACGTTTTTTCCATTGGGAAGCTGGCGAACTTAGTCAGTGTGGCTCTTGTGCGCTCGGCTCTGGCTTCCAGTTCTGCGTTCAACAGTGACTCCAAGTAATCAGCAAGCGTCAGCTCTCGGCTGACGGCGACGTCTGCCAGTCTCGACCATTCTTGACCGATAGCATGTAATTTCAGCGCCGTACAGGCCGCTTCGATGCGACTCATTTGAAGGTTCATGCACGTACCTCCAGCAATGCATCATACGTCGAGAGAGGGTGCTGGAAGCTTTCAAGTGGCGTCACACTGTCGTTAATGGTTGGCGCTGGGGCTGGGACTGTCATTGAGGGCAATGGCTGAAGGGTAAAGCGCTCTTCGTCTAACAGAGCTTGAGGCTTTTGGCCTGTCGTACCATGCGTTCGTTGGTGAGCGACGGTATCTAGCCATGCGCCGACGTGCCCATTGAGAGCATCTGCTGTGATTTTAAGACCATGCTGCTTGAATGTCGCTGCGAGTGGCGTGACGAAGCTACTTTTCAAGTAAGCGTTAAATCGCTCCACTTTTCCTTTGGTTTTCGCACGATATGGACGACAGACTCTTGGTTTAAAGTTGTATCTCTTGGCCGTCGCGAGCAGCGCTGGATTCCACCGATGTTCACCTTCACCGTAGGCATCACGCTCTATCATGATGGCTTTCGCATTATCGAACAGCACTTCTTTAGGGACGCCGCCGAAGTATTCAAACGCTTCTTCAAGACCTTGTATCCAGTCTTCTTGACGCTCTCGTTCACTAAAGCGGACGAAGGTCGCTCTGCTATAGCCAAGCGTTGCCAAGAAGGCTTTAACACGGACGCCGTAATGGGTGATGGTCGTAAAGTCCACTTGCATCTGCTCACCTGGCAATGTCTCGAATCGAACGACAGGGTCGGTAGGTGTACTTGGTTTGTACTGTTTGATGTACTCCTTGAGCATCGTTATACCGCCTTCATAACCCAGTAATTTTAACTCACGTAATAAGACGGTTGCTGGTATCCAATAAGGCTTTGCGGCTTCAATCCGCGTATACAAGTAGTCATGGTACGGCTGAAGCTTAGTTGGTCGGGGCTGACGCTCGGGATAAACTGGCGCTTTGCTTTTATCTCGAAGGTAATTGCGAACCGTATTCCTTGAGATACCCAAGTCTTTTGCAATGCGGCGGATACTGCGCCCTTGCTGATGTAAAACGTGTATTTCCACGAGTTGCTCCTGATTGATCATAATCCGCCGCTTTGTCCATATAACGAACGGATAGTTTGGCTCAGGTGGGTCAATTTTAAATCGACGTTAGTGGGTCATTTTTACATCGGCGCTGACACCATGTGGTCGACCATCTGATTCTATTCATGACTACCAGTGGCGAGTGCTAAAAGAAGCAATGATGTTCGATATTCCTGTTGAGCTTTCGGTACAAACTCGACGGGTAAACTGCCCTGACTGTGGAGTCAAAACAGAAGCAATATCTTGGGTTGCTCCATATTCACGAATCACAAATCGCTTAAAAGGTTATATCGAGAAACTGCTCCCGCTGTTACCCATCAAGCATATCTCCGAGCTAACCGGAGTGCATTGGCATACGATTAAAGAAATTGATAAACAACGTCTTAAGCGATTTGTGCCAACGGTGCCTTGGGGTAGTATACGTCAGCTTGTTATGGACGAGTTCGCCATCTTCAAGGGACACAGATATGCGACTGTCATCGCTGATGCCCAAACACACCAAGTGCTTTGGATTGGCATAGGCCGAAGTCGAAAGGACATTCGCCCATTTTTCGAAGAGCTTGGCGAGCATGCTGCCAACATTGAAGTTGTGGCGATGGATATGAACACAGCTTTTGACCTTGAGGTGCAGGCACATTGTCCAAATGCTCGTATCGTCTATGACTTGTTTCATGTCGTGGCTAAGTTCGGTCGAGAGGTCATGGACAGAGTTCGTGTAGACCAAGCCAACCAACTGAAAACTGACAAAAAAGCACGTCGTTGGATAAAGCGCTCCCGATGGGTTCTTTTGAAGAACCGAGAGAACTTGAGCATAAAGCAGCAAAGTTATCTTGACGAAATACTATCGATTAACAGAGATCTCATGATAACTCACCTGCTTGGATCTCAACTCAAGGAGCTTTGGTATTGTGATTCAGAGGAGCAAGCTAACGGGCTGTGGGAAGTATGGTGGCAGCAGGTGAATGAAAGTGGTATCCAACCCCTAATTAACTTTGCTAGAAAGCTCAAGCCTTACCTCCACGGAATCGTGGCGTCCGCTTCATATCATTTGAATACTTGCACGCTGGAAGGCATCAATAACAAGATAAAGCTTATCAAACGGATGGGGTATGGCTACAGAGACACGGACTACTTCTTTTTAAAAATCAAAGCGGCCTTCCCCGGAAAGCCGCGATGAACCATTTTTTTTGTAGATGTCCGGCCATGGGAAACCCCATGACGCCTAGGCCAATAAAAGCCACAGAAGGAGTTTGAGTTGTCATATAGCATCCTTGTTGTTATACGAGCGATAATTTATCAGAAACTTAACCTGATTTGTTCCTTCAGATGATAATCTTGTACCATCACATTTTGTGTTGTAACACGGATTACTATGACAGCACCTCAATCTATCGCTTTAACCATTGCACACATCAACGACACCCACTCGCATTTTGAATCGACACCTGTTTCGCTGAGCTTGGATAGCACACAGACGCGTGTTTATGCGAACTGCGGTGGCTTTGCACGTATTGCATCTGCCGTTAAGCGTTTTCGTGCTGAGGCGGACCAGAAAGGCCACGCGTTCATGTTCTTGCATGCGGGGGATTGCTTTCAAGGTACCTTGTACTATTCCCTATTTAAGGGGCAAGCCAATGCCGATATGCTCAATCAGTTGGGCATTGATGCGATGGCAATCGGGAATCATGAGCTAGATCAGGGTAATGGTCCGGTTGCTGATTTTCTTGATCGTATTACTTTTCCCTTGCTGGCCGGCAATTGGCACGTTGCCAATGAAGCTGCAGACAAAGAAAAGCGCGTCAGTGAAAAGCCCGCGTTATTGCCGTATTTGCCCGAACAGAAACGCGCTAGCGTGATGATCAAGACGATAGCAGGGCGTAAAGTGGGTATTTTTAGTCTCGCGGTCGAGCAGATGGCTGCACTGGCTAACCCTGATCATGACACGCCTTTTTTGCCTGTCACAGAAATTGCCAAAAACACGGTAGCATACTTGCGTTTGCAAGGGGTCGGTACTGTGATCCTGCTCAGCCACTTAGGGTATGACAAAGATAAATCATTGGCTGAATCCGTCTCTGGCATTGATGTGATTGTGGGCGGGCATACCCATGTCTTGCAGGGTGACTTTCAAAACATTGGCCTCGACAGCCAAGACCCTTACGGTTATCAAGTGAATGATACCTGGATTGTCCAAGCCGGTTGCCACGCTCAGGCAATTGGACGTTTTACCTTAACGCTAGATGCCAAAGGGCGCCCGACCCATTTTGAGGGGCAAAATTATTTATTGTTAGGCCGCAGTTTGGCGATGGATGCGTCGCGCGAGCATAAACTGACTGCTTCCTCATACCAAGCGGCACGTGACTATTTGAACCAACAGCCAAATCTTCTGATCTTGCCGAGTGATCTCACCCTCAAGCAGTATTTGCAGCAAACTTATCGCCCTCGGGTAGCACAGTTAGAAAGTGACATTGTCACGCATGTGCCACAGCGGTTGCGTCATGTTCGCGTGCCGGATCAGCAAGGCGGCAGTGATGTCGCGCCATTGGTGACGGAGAGTTTTCTATGGGCGGCGCGTGAACAGGGTATCGAGGCAGATTTTGCCATCCATAATGCCGGCGGCGTTCGGGTGAGCTTAAATGCAGGTCCGCTTTCTGCCGCACTTATCGCCGGTTCATTACTTCCGTTTGCGATTGATGTGATTGCGTATCGGGTAACGGGCGCGCAAATCCGCAACGCGCTGGAAGGTGCAATTAATAATGCCACGGATAATGGGGTGATTGGACTCGGTTCGGGCAGTTTTCCCTATTGTGCCGATCTGCGCTATCGCTATGAAGCATGGCAGCCAATGGGCGGGCGCATCACCCAATTAGACATTAAGCGCGGTCAGCACTGGATTGCGATTGATGATGAGCGCCAATACGTTGGTGTGTCATCTTCATATACCGCGCAAGGTAAAGAGGGCTATGACGCTCTTCAAACCGGCCGTCGTCGCTCAATTGGTTTATCGATGGCGGAATGCTTCATGCAATACGCGCGAGCGCAAGATGTATTGCAACTCCCTGACCAGCCTTTGGTGTGTTATCTCGTATCACCTCAGCAGGGCGAAAGCTGCTGGCAATCATAATCACTTACTTGGCCCATCCCTTGCTTACTATCAGATGAAGGATAACCACGGCACTTTGTTGCCGCAAGGTTAAGTTTTCATCTCCATGGTCGATATGTATCTAGGAACGCAGTTTATCGGCACACGAATAGAAAGTGAGGTTCGTATGGAAATGCGTGATTGGTTCGATGTGGGTTTAATCACCTTTTGGCTACTCGCGTGGGCATCGTTAGTGTATTTTGTGCCCGTTATTTAAGCGAGTTATCCGTGGTGGCGTTGTGGGATGCGCGCTTTAAACGTACTCCCCAACGCACCAGTAACGGTTGTAAATAAATAGGTAGCTGAATGGCCCCAATGAGGGGTAAAAATACCGGCCCCAATGCAGCGCCAGCTACCGTATAAGTAAGTAACACGTTGCGGTTCACGGCGGTAACTGCGGCAATCATACTGGCTTCTTCCCCGTATCGCCGGTAGATAATGTACGCAACTGCAAAGAAAAGCATGCATAATGCGACTGAAATTGCTAACAGCTCCAAGGCGTAACCGCTATCCTTCTGCCACATGGCGCCAATCGGACCCACTAAGCCCAATGGAAAGCTAAACACCAATACAATCGTGAACTGCGCCAGTTTTCCATGAATACGTTTTAATTTTTCAGGCTTAATCCATGCGTGAAACAGCGCGGCCATTCCCATCGGACCAAAAATAAAGATCACAAGCCTCGCAATATAACTGTATAAGTCGAGTGAGAACGCTTCGCCACTCAATAGGCTCAGATTAATAAAGAGAACAATGGGCATCAGTAACGTCGACGCAATGGTGTATGCCATGGCGATCAATGCGTCCATTTCTAATGAGCGAATAATGGCAGGTGTTGCGAATAACGAGCCAGTGGCACAGATCCCGCTGATCGCGAGTAGCATGGTATCGGAGGCGCCCAGTCCCCATGCAATCGTACAGGTAACGATAGTCAGAACCACGGCATGAACAAACGCATAGAGCCAAACTCGCCATTGCCCGAGTGCTTTTACCAATAAGGACTGATTAATCCCGAGTAAGGTAAATAACATTAATGCGAATAACACATAGGGCAGGTAGGGAAAAAGCGCTAATGAAAGGTGAGGAAACGCAAAACCGATTACAGCGGCAATAAAAAGAAACAACGCAGAATGTCGAGCAAGAAATGCCAGCATAGACAGCACCCTAATCACATGTGTAACGGCAATGTTACCAGCTTTTTTCTGCAAGTGAGTAAAGATTGTTCGTTTTCGTCGATTTATACGCAAAAAGACCTGATATAGCATGTAGCAGAAGGCAGGTTCAGCAATCGATGTTGTTTAAAATCGACCATATCTCCCATGATTTATCTTAGCTCTTTATTTAACCGAAAATTAACAAAAGTCATTGCGGTGGATAGTCGTGTTTCGGATAAATAAAACTAATGGCTAGGTTGAATTATCATCAGTGTAGAATCTAAGTCACTGTTTCTATAATGCGCCGCGAGTGATTCAGAAAACAAAGCGAGGATCGTATGACAACTGTTACGGCAAACATGCCACGCACACGTCGATCTTACGCGGTGACAATCAAAGGACTGATCGCTCATGCCATGGATGTGTTGTTCACCAGCAACACCAATGCACATGCTTATGATGCAAGCCGTTTACCCGCACATTTGCAACGTGATATTGGCATAAACCGATAAGATGACCTGATAAAAAGTAAAGCGCCATATCATAACGATATGGCGTTTTTTTTGTTCTATCGCGACGGTTAACGTAAAGAAACCGGTGCGCGACTAGTACTTTGGCTTGGATCATGGCAGGTTAGCTATTGACGCTAAACGTATTTTAATGGAGCAACAAACACAATGGGATGGTTTTCTAAATTATTCTCACGAAACGATGCCCCTCGCAAGGCATCAGCCCCAACAGTGACCCCGACTGAGTACAAAGGCTATCTTATTTATCCCGAAGCAACGCCAGAAAACGGGCAGTACCGAGTGTGTGGGCGAATTTGTAAACAGCAGGGACAAGAAACACTCACGCATCAGTTTATCCGCTCAGATTTATTGGGGAATCAGGAAGATGCTAATAGCTTGATGCTAGTCAAAGCCAAAATGATGATTGACCAGAATGGCGATCGCCTATTTTGACCTTACTTCTGGCATGGCCTTCTGCGCCATACCAAAACTAATGCATAAATATTCGAAACAAAAAAAGATAAAATGTAGCACTGATCACATTTACACCAGAATTGCGATCCTTGCCCTGTGGTGATTGTCGCTCAAACTCGTTAAGTTAGTGATGTTGCGTTGCTAAGCATCGGACGCTGACAACAGACTGCACCCACGTCGCACGTGCCTTATGTGGTGCTTGCGGCGTTATTTTTTATCGATTTTTCGCAGTCTTTATGGGTTTTATCAAGGTATGCCTTTTTTTGTCAGTATTATGCCTACAGGTGCTTGATATTTGACCTGTGGTTCGTTACAAAAAATTTCTCATAAGCCAATAGTCAGGGAATAGCTATGCAGATTGGTGTTCCAAAAGAAAGGCTCGTTAATGAAACGAGAGTTGCTGCGACACCAAAGTCGGTGGAGCAGTTGATAAAACTCGGCTTTGAAGTAGCAGTTGAAAAAGGCGCTGGCGAGCTAGCGAGCTTTGAAGACACAGCCTATGAACAAGCCGGGGCGAGTATTGTCGATACCGAAGCCGTTTGGCAATCGGATATCATTTTCAAAGTGAATGCACCGGGTGTGGTTGAAGAGACAGGCCAAGATGAAATTGCGCTCATTAAAGAAGGTGCCACGCTAGTCAGCTTTATTTGGCCAGCGCAAAATGAAGAGTTGCTGGCGCGTTTGGCGGCTCGCAAGATTAATGTGATGGCGATGGACGCGGTGCCAAGGATCTCTCGCGCACAATCGCTGGATGCGCTAAGTTCGATGGCCAACATTGCTGGTTATCGCGCGGTGGTCGAAGCCGCGCATGAGTTTGGCCGTTTCTTCACTGGACAAATCACTGCGGCAGGTAAAGTGCCACCTGCGAAAGTCTTTGTTGCGGGCGCTGGTGTGGCCGGGCTTGCCGCCATTGGTGCCGCAGGTAGCTTAGGGGCGATTGTCCGTGCGTTCGATGTACGCCCTGAAGTGAAAGAACAAGTTGAAAGTATGGGCGCCGAGTTTTTAGAGGCTGATTTTAAACAAGACAATTCAGGCAGTGGCGATGGGTATGCCAAAGAGATGTCTGATGAGTTTAATAAAGCCGCAGAAAAGCTCTACGCTGAACAAGCGCAAGATGTCGATATTATTATCACGACCGCGCTCATCCCCGGCAAACCTGCCCCGAAACTGGTGACCAAAGAGATGGTCGACAGTATGAAACCGGGTAGCGTGATTGTTGATTTGGCCGCTGCAAACGGCGGTAACTGCGAATACACGGAAAAAGATAAAGTGATCACAACACCCAACGGGGTGAAAGTGATTGGCTACACCGATATGGTGGGCCGCTTACCGACGCAGTCATCACAGCTGTATGCCACCAACTTGGTCAACCTCACCAAACTGCTTTGCAAAGAAAAAGATGGCAATATCGGCATTGACTTTGACGATGTGGTGATTCGTGGTGTGACCGTCATCAAAGAAGGTGAAGTCACATGGCCTGCGCCACCGATTCAAGTTTCGGCGCAACCTAAAGCGGCACCGAAAGCCGAGCCTGCGCCGAAAGCCGAGCCTAAGAAAACCTCTCGTGCGACCAAATATGGTTTGATGGCCGCGGCTGCCGGGGCATTTGGGTGGATCGCGAACTATGCGCCGAGCGAGTTTCTTTCTCACTTCACGGTGTTTGTTTTGGCCTGTGTGGTCGGCTACTACGTGGTCTGGAATGTCACTCACGCACTGCATACACCACTGATGTCGGTTACCAATGCGATTTCCGGGATTATTATTGTGGGCGCATTGCTGCAAGTTGGACAAGGCATTGGGTTTGTCACCTTCCTCGCATTCATTGCCGTGTTGATCGCGAGTATCAATATATTTGGCGGCTTTACTGTTACAAAGCGCATGCTTGAAATGTTCCGTAAAGGGTAAGGAGAAACAATGTCTGAAGGATTGGTACAAGCTGCGTACATTGTATCGGCGTTGTGTTTTATTCTGAGTTTGGCTGGACTGTCCAAGCAAGAATCAGCGCGTGCCGGTAACTATTACGGTATTACCGGGATGGCGATCGCGTTAGTCGCGACGATTTGGGGTCCTGAAGTACAGGGCGTTGGTTGGATTATTCTTGCGATGGTCATCGGTGGTGCGATTGGTATTTATTATGCCAAGCGTGTTGAAATGACCGAAATGCCTGAGCTGGTGGCTATGCTACATAGCTTTGTAGGTTTGGCTGCGGTACTAGTGGGCTTTAATACCTATATTGATCATCCACCATTGACCGGTGCGATGCTTAATATCCACTTGGTTGAGATCTTCCTCGGTGTATTTATCGGCGCGATTACCTTCACCGGTTCAATTGTCGCCTTTGGTAAACTCCGTGGAGTGATTTCTTCCAAAGCCTTGATGCTGCCACACCGTCACAAGTTGAATCTAGCCGCGGTTGTCGTCTCGTTCTTGTTGCTGATTAGCTTTGTGAATGCGGAAGGGTCAACGGCAGCTCTGTTGATTGTGACCGTGATTGCGTTAGCGTTTGGTTATCACCTCGTGGCCTCGATTGGTGGTGCAGACATGCCAGTTGTGGTGTCGATGCTTAACTCCTACTCAGGCTGGGCGGCTGCCGCCGCAGGCTTTATGCTAGCAAACGATCTGTTGATCGTGACTGGTGCGCTGGTAGGTTCGTCGGGTGCGATTCTGTCATACATCATGTGTAAAGCCATGAACCGTTCGTTTATCAGTGTGATTGCGGGTGGGTTTGGTTCTGATGGTACGGCGTCATCCGGTGACGAGGAGATGGGTGAGTACCGTGAAGTGACCGCCGAAGAGGTTGCTGAGATGCTGAAAGACTCAAAAAGCGTTATCATCACCCCAGGCTATGGCATGGCGGTTGCTCAGGCGCAGTATCCCGTCTATGAAGTGACAGAGAAGCTTCGTGGGATGGGTATTGACGTACGTTTTGGTATTCACCCTGTTGCGGGTCGTTTGCCCGGTCACATGAACGTATTGTTAGCCGAAGCGAAAGTCCCTTATGACATCGTGTTGGAAATGGATGAAATCAACGATGATTTCCCTGAAACGGATACTGTCTTGGTGATTGGCGCGAACGATACGGTTAACCCTGCCGCGACCGAAGACCCGTCAAGCCCGATTGCAGGTATGCCAGTGCTTGAAGTGTGGAATGCACGCAACGTGGTGGTATTTAAGCGTTCTATGAATACCGGCTATGCTGGGGTACAAAACCCGCTGTTCTTTAAAGAGAACAGTGCGATGTTGTTTGGTGATGCGAAACAAAGCGTTGAGGCAATATTTAAAGCGCTTTGATTGGCAAAAAGCATCAATATAGGTATAAAGAGTCAGCGAAGGCTGGCTCTTTTTTTGGGCGGGAGGGTTCACGTTGAACTGCGGTGTCATCGTTACCGATTGCTTTCATCGTGTGCAATACACCGAACTTACATTGCACTGACATTTCATTCACGTTGGGTGATAAGCTTGCGACTATGCGAATCCTGCTGTTAATGACCCTGGCGCTTATGGCGGTGCCAACGAGTGCTGCAAGCTCTTTCTCTGAACAAATGACAGCGTTCAGAGCACAGCTATTGCTTGCCGATCCGGTGGCACGATATAACCTCATTGGCATTAATCGCGCCTTCCCCAAGGTCTTACTCAGTCCCGACAGTTTATTGCCACAAACCGCTAATTACCCGCTTAAAGACATTCGTCGTTTGTACCAAGCCGCACAAAAGTGCCAAGGGCCGTGGCCTGTTCACCCCAAAGTGACTGAGCCTTTAGTGTTCACGCGCGCCATGTGTAATCACACTCAGTTGCCGGTTGCTTGGTTTTCCCGCTCAGGGTTTATCCATCCAGGAGGAGGCAGCTATGCGGCGAAATATGTCGAACAATTTCCGTCTCGGCGCAGTGAGCTGACCCGATTTTTTCATATTCAAGAACGGCCAACGGCTCAACCGGATACCTTGTTGGGGCGGTTGCAGCGTATGGATAACGCTGCTGTCGAAGCGCTGAATAGTGGTGCGAAATCGCTACTCAGTAGTGATGAAATGTGGGTTCGTGTCGGTAGCTATTATCACTTGTACCCTTCGACACAATGGCAGCCATTATTAGCAGAATTCGATTTGCGTTTGTCCGCGATGGGCGAACAAGATTTTTGTTTGGCGCGCGTGGGAAACATTTGCTGGAATGAAGAAAAAGCGCCGACGTATTGGCCCTATTTGGTTGGTGCTTTGATTGTTATCAACCTTGCGGCGCTCGGAGGTTGGGCATTTAACCGTTGGACGGTTCAGCGCCGGTTGATGCAAGAGCGGATGCTGGTGCTACAGATCCTCACCCACGAACTGCGTACGCCGATTGCCAGCCTCTCAATGACGGTGGAAGGGTTTAGGCGCAAGTTTGATACCTTGCCTGAGTCATTTTATGACGAGTTTCGACGCTTGTGTGAGGACGCACGTCGCTTAAAGCAGTTAGCGGAAGCGAGCAAAGACTATTTACAATCGAACCAAAAGCCGTTGAATAAAGAGACGATCCCTTCACTAAAAGAGTGGTTGGGGTACATCTGTGACGAGCACAATGTCACTATGTATGTCTCGCAAGATGGTGCCGTCAGTGCCAATGTATATTGGCTAGCAACCTCATTGAACAATTTGATCGCTAATGCGGTCAAATACGGTGTGGCACCGGTTGAAGTGCGCGCACAGGTATTGTCAGATCGTTTTACGATCGCGATTCAGGATCAGGGCGACCTGACTGCCAAGGACTGGAAACATATTCGTAAACCCTTTGTTAGTCAAAGTGGCTTAGGCCTCGGACTAACGATCGTGGAATCTATGATTGAGCGGATGGGGGGTAAGCTAAGCTTATCTGGCCCGCCCACTACATTTACTTTGGAGATTCATTGTGACGCAAGCGACGTTACTTCTGGTTGAAGATGATGCCAACTTGGCTGATGGCCTACTTGCCAGTTTAGAGCAGGCCGGTTACCGTTGTTTATACGCCGATAGCGCGACAAAAGTGGCAGAGCTATGGCGTGATGCAGATTTGGTGATCCTCGATCGCCAGTTACCCGAAGGCGACTCAATTGATTGGTTGCCTGACTGGAACAAACTCAAAACGGTACCTGTGATTTTGCTGACCGCGATGGTCTCCGTGCGTGACCGTGTCGGCGGCCTTGATTCGGGCGCCACTGACTACATCACCAAACCTTTTGCTGAAGCAGAATTGCTGGCACGTATTCGTGTTCACCTGCGTAACCCTGTTGGTGAAGTCGATGCATCCAGTGATGAAATTGTTGTTAACGATGTGCGCATTGATACTGCAAGTCGCGCAGTAATGTGTGGCGAGCAAGAGGTCGTACTGACACGGACTGAGTTTGATTTGCTTCATTTCCTGGCTAAAAATGCGGGCCGAGTGTTCACACGGGATGAGCTACTGGATCAGGTTTGGGGCTACAACCATTACCCAACGACGCGCACGGTTGATACGCACATTTTGCAACTTCGCCAAAAGTTGCCTTCAGTGAATATTGAGACTTTGCGTGGCGTTGGCTACCGCATGAAAGCATAATGCGTTTACGACTCACGCACGGTTTATTCGCTGCTGCCTTGATAGCAGGTGGTACTCAAGCGGCCTGGTTTGATGGTAATGATGCCTTGACCAGCGCCCATCAACGCCTGCTGGAAGGGAACACAGCAGGCAGTATGGACGCCATGATTGAAGCCTGGCAGCAGCCAAATCTATCCGCTTCGCGTCAGCAGCACTTGGCGCAGCTGCTTGCGTTGGCGATAACCGAAGATTGCGGGCGGAGCTTGAGTCAGCAGACGATGCCAGATTGGCTGAGCAATTTATCCCTGCGCCGTGAAACGGTGCAGACGACCAGCCGTGTCTATTATCGCTTGCAAGTTCGTGGGGAGTCTCAGCCCGGTATTGCCCGTTTTTCGCTGAAACATTGGCCTGATGAAACCATTATTTCGCAGCGTTTGAGCGGTCAAAACCAACACCAGTGGTTACTAGAGCAAGATGGTCTTTCTGAGCCAGTGAAAGAAGGGCTCTATCAGCTTGAGGTGACGTCAGTAGAAGGAGAAACATGGACCAGCTGGTTATTGATGACTCAGCCTCAACCTTTGCAAAAAATCAGTTGGAAAGACACGCGAAGTTGGCGGATAGCCCCGCCTGACAGCTTAGACTCTACGTGTCAGCGCCCGTTTTTGACGCTCAATCTCTATCCCCACAATCAGCCAGATGGTGCGCCGATATGGTCGGTCGAAAAGCACAAACGCTTGCCCACAACGTTGCCAGTGCTGGATGTACCGAACGGCCAGTATTGGTTTAGTGTGGCGCTGATTGAAAGGCGCTGGCAAGGAGCTTTGTCTGTTGAGGAAGTGCAGCGAATTGGCCGGGCGATTGATTTACCTGATTTGGATCCGGATGCGCTTCGCGCAATAAAGCCCGACTGACCAAGGTGTTACACGGCTTAAACCTGACATTGTTCACATCTTTTGACCTTACCTGATCGCGCTGGTTGCCAAGCCGCTACGCTCTTTAAATAAACGAAGAGGAAAGCGAGGCAACCTAATGCACGATAAAAAACACCTGCTTGTGTTTGCGCTTGCAGCATGTACAGGGTCTGCAGTGGCAGCGACCAATCCTACCGATGCGCGAACAAATGCGATGGGTGGGGCTGCAGTTGCGGCAGGCGACTACTTATCTGCAGGATTTCACAACCCTGCCTTGGCGGCACTTGACCCTGACAGCGCGTTTGGGGTGGTTTTTCCTTATCTTGGCGCAGAAGTGCGTGACCCAGATAAGCTCATGGATGATTTAGACGATATCTCTGATGCTTACGATAACAACGACCTAACGGCTGCGCAGCAAGCAATGCGAAATGCGCAGGGTGATCAGGCGCACTTGGATGCGGGGGTCGGTGCAGCTGTGGGGATCCCAACTGGCTCTATCTCTGCGACACTCTATGCTTCAGGGATCATCGAAGGTGCAATCTTACCGGATATTAAAGATAGCGATATTACCACACCGTCGATTAACCCCAGCTCGACCGCGACCATCGTTGCCGTGGGGGTGGGTGAGCTGGGTGTTGCGCTTGCATCAAACGTGGAAATTGCCGGTCAACGTATCGCGGTGGGTGTCTCCCCAAAATTGCAGCGCATTACAACCTATAACTATGGCGTCTCGGTTGATTCTTATGACACCGATGACTGGGATGATAGCCGTTACCGTGAAGAAGATAACGGCTTTAACATTGATGTCGGAGCGGTGTGGCAGACTGGCCCTTATCGCGTCGGCTTAGCCGGTAAAAACCTGATCAGTAACGATGTGGACACAGTGACAAGTAGTACAACGGGTCACAGCTTTACCTATGAGGTAGGGCCACAGTTTACGCTTGGCTCGGCGTTTGTCTCCGACTTTGTCACCATTGCCGGCGATATCGACTTAAACAAGAGCAAAGGGTTTAAAGGCACGCTGAATATTGACGATGATACCCAGTTTTTCCGGATCGGGGCTGAATTTGATGCCTTTGGCCATGCCCAATTACGCACTGGTTATCGCGCGGATATGAAAGATAACGTTGAAGACGCATTTACACTGGGTCTAGGCTTGTCACCCTTTGGGGTGGTCAACGTGGATATCGCGGCGAGTATCATTGATAGCAACAGCTATGGGGGCTCAGCCCAACTCGCATTTACTTTCTAAGCTCGCGGTGACGAAAAGTCGATGACAACGCAAAAGGCAGGCCCTAAAATAGCCTGCCTTTCTAATAGATGAGCGTATTTATGTTCGACGGTATTACATTGACGCATGATGAGCAGCAACAGGCTGCAGAGCGTATTCACGCTTTGATGGCAGAGGGCATGAGTAGTGGTGAAGCCATCATGAAAGTCGCGGCAGAGATCAGAGCACAAGCAGCAGCAGCCTCAGCGTCTGAAGAGTAAGAAAAAGCAGCAGAATATGCTGCTTTTTTATTTACAATTCACCGGATCCCTGATTTATTTAATAGTAGAGAGGTCAAGGGAGTCGGGGATGAGTCACGCGGTCGAACAAGCAAGAGAGTGGGCACGAGTCAGGCATGCGCTGCAACGATATGGTGCGCAGCCTTATCGCTGCCATCTCGATCATGTAGAGCGTATTGCTGCACCATATGGTGAAGACGCGCGTATTGTCGCTCAGTTGCATGATATTCTTGAAGACACCGCCACTCGCGTCGAAGAAATCGCCGAGCGCTTTGGGCCGACGATAGCGCGAGCGGTTATGCTGGTGACCGATCCGCGCAAACCGACCCGACATGAGAGAAAACGGGCACTCAACCAACGTTTGATCGCGCTGGATCCCAGCGATGAAGCCGCATGGCTCGCCTTGGTTGTCAAAACCTGTGACCGTCTTGCCAATGTGATCGCAAGCAGTGAACACAGTCCACCGCGTTTTCAGCAATATCAACGAGAGCATGGCGGCTTTCGGGTGGCCGTATATCGCCCTGGTCTATGTGATAATTTATGGGCGGAGTTGGATGGTCTGATTGATGCCGGCCAGCAAGCCGACCGACATCCCGATCACCAACTTCACGCCTCGATATCGTAGACAGTCGGAATGGGTTGACGTTTGTGCTGGGTGGATTGATAGACCTGAATGATCTTCTCTTTCACCGCCTCATCGACGGGCTTGCCTTCCAAGAAGTTATCAATTTGCTCATAGGTCAGCTGAAGCGCGTCTTCATCGGCTTTTTGTGGTGATAACTCCTCCAAATCCGCGGTCGGGACTTTATTGACCAATACCTCTGGCGCACCCAGTGCCGCAGCCAGTTGGCGCACTTGTCGCTTGCTTAATCCAAATAGAGGAGCAAGGTCGCAGGCACCATCACCGTACTTGGTATAGAAACCAGTAATGTTTTCCGCAGAATGATCGGTCCCAATTACCAACCCTTGAGTTAGTCCAGCAATCTCGTATTGAGCGACCATGCGGGCGCGTGCTTTGACGTTACCTTTGACGAAATCAAGGGTTCCTTCGTTATCGGGTAAACGATCCACCGCCGCGACGGCATCTAATACCGCACCGTGCATGCCATCAACACCGGGTTTGACATTGACCGTGACCGTTTTGCTTGGCTTGATGAACGACAATGCCAATTGCGCTTCGTCTTCATCTTTTTGCACGCCATAGGGCAACCGCACGGCGATAAATTGATAGTGATTACGGCCGATCTCTTCGTTCAATTGCTCAACGGCTAGCTGGGCTAATCGACCACAAGTTGAAGAATCAACGCCCCCGCTAATACCTAACACCAGGCTGCGCGTTCCCGAGCGGGTGAGCATGGTCTTAATGAAGTGAATGCGGCGTGTAATTTCTGCTTGTGGATCGATAAAAGGTTGAACGCGCATTTCTTCGCGGATGTGTTGTTCCATGTTGTGTTCCTCTTGATTTCGCTTGCATGCGACCGACGTGATGATTCTTATTGGGTTATTGTGCATGATCTCGCAAAGCTTGGGTATAGCTACGCCACGATTAACCGTTATCACTGGTTACGAGATGGCCAATAGCGTCGATCCACGTCGCTGATGGTCGCGCAATCAGGCAGATACATGTAAACTTCGTGGCAAAGAGGAATGATATGACTGAAAAAATTGCCATTTTTGGCAGTGCGTTTAATCCGCCCACACGCGGGCATGCTTCTGTTATCGAACAGTTGACGCATTTTGATCGCGTATTGCTGGTACCAAGTTATAAGCATGCGTGGGGAAAATCGATGGCCTCGTTTGAACAGCGTTGCCAATGGGTTGATGCCTTTATTCACGATTTGAACATGCCGCAGGCCTCGTGCTGTCGCCTTGAAGCAGAGCTGGGTAAAAATGGTGACGCTGTCACAACTTATATGTTGCTGACCGCGCTGCAGGCACACTATTGCCACGCCGATCTGACTTTTGTCGTCGGGCCAGATAACTTATTAAAGTTCGGCCAGTTTGCGCACAGTGAGCAGATCCTGGCGCGTTGGTCCGTGCTAGGAATGCCAGAATCCGTCAATGTACGCAGTACGTATATCCGCGATCGGCTGGCAAAAGGGCTGTCAGTCGACGACTTGACGACCCCAAGTGTTGCCGAGCAACTCAGCCATACAGCATTCTCGTTCTCTGATTAAGCGAGTACAGCGTGATATTCGTCGGATAGCGCAAGGGCTACATCGTAAGATAGCCCAAGCGAGGTTGCAGCAGCTTCCAGTTTGTTGCCGGATTTAAGCTGCGCCCTTAACTGGCGGACAGTGAGATACTCGCACAACGCTGAATAGGTAAGCTGAGTGCAGGCCTGGAAGGTAAAATGCGCGTTGTCACCTTCGAGAGGCCGCCCAGCATTCGCTTGATCAACACAGGCCGCTACACATTGATAGCTAGCGTCGTTTGCGATTGCGGGTGATAGCGTCACCAGCTGATCGAGCAGTACCCCATGCAGGCGACGCGTTGCCGGTGTGTTTTGGTTCGCACCGGATAACGGATCAAGTGCTGTGAGTCCGGCATGCAATAATGTGCTGGGTATCACGTGGCCCGCAGACTGAGGAAGTGACACCGTCACTCTAGGCGATACCGTTAGCTGATGCAGGCTGGTGTGTGGCGTGATCATCAGTGCGTATAGACAATCAAACGGGAGCCAAAAGCCTTGGCCAGCGTACACGGGAATATCCTGTTTACCGAGGCGTACGAGAACTAAACCGATTTCTACGTACAAGAAAGTGGCGGTATGGCGACGCTTTCGCGGGGTAAGCACGAGGCAATCTTGGTGATAGGCGGTGTATTCGCTGGTGTACTTCATGTCTGGCTCTCATTTTTACAGGCCGGCAATGTTGAGCACTTTTAAACAAGAGGTCAAGCCCCAATATGATTGAGGGAACTCATGAGTACAGTATAGGTCTGACCTCCAACCTCTATAAAATGTCGCTGGATTAACTTTGAATCCTTGTTTGACCGCGTAGAATGGCGCGGTTTTTATCAAATGAAACGGAAGAACGTGCAAACAGTTAACGATCCTTACCAAGACATCCGCCCTTATCATGATGATGAGGTACCTGCAGCGATTCATCGCTTGATCCAAGACGATGAATTTATCAATGCGATCTTATCCTATCGTTATCCTCATGCTTCGGGCCCGCTAGGGTGGTTACTTAAGCCCGCACTGAAACTTTACCTCACCCAAAAGTGGCGCAACATTAAAACCGTACAAGACGTGCAGTTGCATGTCGCGAGTTACATGCGCAAGATGATCAAAACATCATGTGACAACGTCACTGTTTCGGGGGTCGAGCACCTTTCGCCGGATAAAGCGTATCTCTTTGTCTCTAACCATCGTGATATTGCGATGGATCCCGCGCTGGTCAATTGGTGTTTGCATCAGCAAGGCTTAGACACAGTGCGTATCGCGATTGGTGATAATCTATTGCGTAAACCCTGTGCGACCGAGCTGATGAAGTTAAATAAGAGCTTTATCGTCAAACGCTCCGCCAGAGCGCCGCGTGAAATGATGAAATCTCTCTCTCAGCTGTCGGCGTACATACGCCATTCATTAGATGAAGGCCAGTCTATCTGGATTGCTCAGCGTGAAGGGCGTGCAAAAACAGGATTAGACATGACCGATCCTGCCATCCTCAAGATGTTCTACATGGAAGGGCGCAAAAACAAGCAATCCTTTGATGAGTACATGCAGGCGCTAAATATCGTGCCGGTGGCCATCTCATATCAAAATGATCCTTGCGACTTAGACAAAGCGACTGAGCTAGATGCCGTCAACCGTTTGGGCGCTTACGAAAAGAGTGAATTTGAAGATATTCAAACGATTGTAAAAGGCATTGTGGGGCAGAAGCGTCAAGTTCATGTCGCCTTCGGTGCACCTGTGACCGTGTCACAATCAACACCAGAGACTTTAGCGGCGGATATTGATCGGCAAATTCACTGTCTATATCGACTTTATCCAGCTAACTATATCGCGGCGGGGGAAGCGCATGACAGTGTTACCGCCGAAGAGCGCGAGCTGTTTGAACAAAAGTTGGCACAAGCACCTGAGGTAGCACGCGATTATATTCGTCAGATGTATGCGAATCCGGTGATTAATGCGCAACGTGCCGCCAGTGATCAAGCGACGACATCGATAGACCAATAGTGACAAGGTCACCTATTGCTAGCGTGAAGGCGATCCCACACGGGCGGATCGCCTACTTCTTCGAGCATAAAGTCGATAAACTCGCGTACTTTAGGGGCTAAATGTTTGCGGCGAGGGTAGACGATATAAATCGGAAGCGCGAGGCAGGGACGCCAATCTGGTAAGATCTCAACCAGCTCACCTTTTTGAAGTTCATCATCGAGGAGGTAGGTCGCTAAATAGGCAACCCCCATCCCCGCTTTTACAGCTTCAAGCACGGCAGGGGCGTTATTGATGTTATAGCGGCCCGATACGCGAACTACTTGCTCATTGCCTGCTTTATTGAATGGCCATTTATCATAGCTGCGCTCGCGACTTTGATAGGTGATACAGTCATGGTGCCTCAAATCACTCAATTGACTTGGTGTTCCTTGCCGAGCTAAATAGTCCGGCGAGGCAACCAGTTTAAATTGGCAATCCGCGAGCTTGCGAGCCACCATTCCCTCTGGCGGTTGTTCATGGATCGCGACCCAGCAATCATAGCCTTCTTCAACCAGATTAGGGCGATGATCAAAGAGTGTAATATCGAGATCGAGCGCAGGGTACTTTTGCCGAAATGTGGCAAAACTGCGCGTGATCAGCGTGTTACCAAATGACTGTGCGACACCGATACGTAACTTGCCCGTCACTTCGTCACGATAACCTGCCACCATGGCTTCCGCTTCGTCTAGCGTTGCCATAAGTTGCGCACCATAGTCGGCGTATTGTGCGCCGATTTCCGTTAGCGACACAGAGCGCGTATTCCGCTGTACCAATTGCACCCCCAACCTGTCTTCCAAATAACGCACTTGCTTACTGACTTGAGACTTTGAAATCCCTAACCGTTCCGCTGCGCGAGTGAAGTGTTGTTCTTGAGCCACGGTAGCCAAAACAACAATTTGTTGAAGGTGATCAAGCATTGCTTACGCTTCCCTGAAAGTTGGTAGCCAGAAGCGTACCACAGTTCAACCCAGCTCGGGAGAGCAGGGCATCATTTAGTGACGCCGTCACGTCATTAGTTGAGAGACCCAAAGTGGCTATTGCACTTATTTCATAAAATACTATCCAAGCGTGACAACTTACCAACTGCCAAGCTCGCTTATCGCTTCGATCATTCTATGACCAATGACGGGTCCACCTATCGCCTTCTGTTATCTCTAACGAAATAAAATGACTATTTATCCATTACTTGATCTTATAGTTTTCCAGTGGAAACAATGATACGTGTGAATTGTAAGTGCTTACTACAAACGCTGTAATTTAATTACGTCTGACCTGTTTGCGGATGCTGCTGCTAACTATTTATTAATTTCATTCATTTAATGAATCGATGTTATCTGTTTATATTCATGGGCTAACATGGATAGAATTCAGGCTGGAGGTGGACATGATCGAATTACTCAAGCAGTTTTTTATCTTAGGCTGTATGTCATTTGGTGGCCCTGCGGCACATATCGGCTATTTCGAGCGCGTTTTTGTGAAAGAGAAGCAGTGGCTGAGTGCAGAGGCATTTGCGTCAGGTTTGGCGATCAGTCAGTTTTTACCGGGACCAGGCAGTAGTCAGCTTGGTATGTATATCGGCTATCAGCGCGGTGGCTATTTGGGAGCATTGGGGGCATTTGTCGCGTTTACGTTACCTTCTTTCGCTTTATTAACCGCAGCAGCGATGCTTAGCAGCAGCAATGATACAGCGGGTTGGATAAGCACACTGATTAGTGCGGCTAAGTTATTGGCTGTGGTTGTGGTGATTGACGCGACAATATCGATGGGGCGAAAATTCATCCATTCGTTCACTACAGCGGTGATTGCAATTGTCACTACGGTATGGCTACTAGTGTCGCCGTCTGGCGTTGTTTATCAAGTACTCCCCATCTTACTCGCTGGCATGATCGGTGCTATTGGTTTTAAACAAACCAGTGTTCAGGCGGCTTCGATATCGATGGCGCACGCGCAACGGCGCAGCGGGATCATTCTCAGCCTGTTTGGGTTTTTACTCACGGTTCCTTGGCTTTTCAATAGTGTCCTGCCGGTACAAGTCTTCAACCTGTTCTACCAAGCGGGAAGTTTTGTATTTGGCGGCGGCCATGTGGTGCTGCCGTTGTTAGAGCCCATTGTGGGTGACGTTGTCACAGACTCTGCATTGATTGAAGGCTACGCCGCCGCACAATTAGTGCCAGGTCCGATGTTTACCATGGCCAGCTATCTTGGTGCGACGGTTGAAGGGCTATCGCCAATATGGGGAAGTCTTATCGCCACAGTCGCAATCTTTTTACCCGGTGCGTTATTGATGTTTGGTGTATTGCCCGTGTGGGAGGCCGTTAAATCGCAGCCTAGATTGGCGGGGGCTATTATCATGATTAATGCCAGTGTTGTCGGACTCTTAGCGGCAGCGCTTTATCAACCCGTATGGGTATCGGCGTATAGCCAGTGGACTGATTTAATCCCGATAGCCGTTGGGTTAGTGGCGCTCATTAAATGGCGATTATCAGTTTTTTGGGTGCTGTTAATGATGATTGGTTACCAGTGGTTCTTTTGATGCCGTCCAGCCCGATATGAGTTCGGGCTTTATTTTACTCCCTTAATGCACTATAACTTTATATGTTAATCAAAAATTCAACGTACTATCTGGTGGTCAAAGATATCTCAGTTGCCAAGACAACAGGTATCACACCATACGGTGTTTAGATGTGGTGGGCAGAAAGTATCGTGCCCCAAGCGGTTATAACTCTTGGGGCGATTGGTAGTGGAGATATCCTTTATAGCGAATATTGCCATGTCTGGCGACTGCCGGTTTCCGATGCACGTTGAGCAAGTTCAATCGCGTAAATTACCTTAGTCGCGGATTCGGCGCTCACCGGGGAAGGGCGTTGATGTGTGATCGACTCTGCCAGTAAAGTAAAAAGTTGCTGGTATTGGCCAGTATGTAATGGGCAAGTCATTTTAGTGACGCTGTCACCTTTCTCTAGCGTTGCTTCATGCGACTGAGTACCAAAGTTTTTGTCCAATATGGACATGGCTGCACGCAGTTGATCTTCTTGAATATCTAACCCGTTGCAAGAGAAGGTTGCCTTTTCGCCGTGTACCGTAAAGCGCTCTGTGGTGCCTGACCGATATGGGCTAGAGTTCAGTATCACTTCGCTATCTGGGTAATGCAACGTGAGCTGAAAATAGTCCGTTGTTTGGCTCCCTGGGCGTAAAGCGCGACACTGAGCTGAAATAGCGTCTGGGTCTCCGAGCAGGGTTAGTGTTTGGTCAATCAGGTGCGAACCCAAATCGAAAAGAATACCAGCGCCTTCGCCAGGCAGCTCTCGCCAACGTTGCCTTACTTCTGGGCGATAGCGGTTAAAGCTTGAATGCATGACTTTAATATCACCAAGCTCATTGTTTTCTATCAGTGATTGGAGAGTCAGAAAGTCGCCATCCCAACGGCGATTATGGTAAGGACAGAGGATTAGGCCTTTTTCATCCGCCAATTTTGCCAGAGCAAGACCGTCTTCACTGCGCGTGACAAATGGCTTTTCCACCAGAACATGGCAACCGGCTTCGAGTGATTGGCGTGCGTGCTCATAATGCAGATGATTGGGTGTGGTAATGACGACCAAATCAGGACTTTCATGCTCAAGCAGCGTATTGATATCTACGTAGCATGTCGCTTGGGGTAAATGTTGCGTGACGTTCTCGGGCTTACTGGAGACAACAGCCGTAATATCAAACTGCGGCATCGCATTAAGAAAAGGAAGATGGAATGTGTTGGCAGAAAAGCCGAAGCCAACCAATGCGGTTTTAATCATGAATAAACCCAAAATGGACGGTGTTTGTCTAAACCCTATAGAAAATCTCAAGGATGATCAATTGGCGCGCCCGACAACATCGATTATGCTAGTGCAGTCAAGAAGGTCGGGTCGATAGCTTTTTGACTGAATGCATCAGAGAGACGCGGATGTGTCGCCATTTTAAATTGCTTAGGCCGGGCACTGCTAAGTCAAAGAGTGATTTAAGGAGACACTTTAACTTTGCTATAAAGTGACATTACAACTTTGCCCTTACACCATTGGTGCGCATTATCTATGTTATGTTAAATGATATATCCGTCAGATCAAGATTGGCATCAACAAGACAAGTGCCTGCATTCCTCGTCGATACGTTTTGTCCCCTTCACTGTGTTTACGCGACTATTCAACGTAATCGTATATTTACCATAAAATAGCTAATCACCACTTTCTTTAATCCACTCAGTTCAAATGCTTCGCTTGACCTAAGGTGCTTCAATCTCGCAGTGATAAGCTAAATGATGATCTTTTATGGGTATATTTAGTGTTATCTCAGCAGTTTCCGCCTGTTGACCTTTTTAGGTGCTGCAAGGTTTGCTACAGTTTTGCTAGTTTGTACGCGAACCGTTAAATAAGGGAAAAAATGAGAGTTCAAATAGTGGCTTGGCTGTTAGTCGCATTGACCAGCTTCAGTGTGTCTGCCGAGGATGAAGGCGAAGCCAAACAAGCCTCCGCACAACCTAAGTCGTATGCGGAACAAAGTATTTATGACAAGCCATTGATGGAACGCTATGTTTTGGATGAGATTCGTAATCTCAGAACAGACTTCCAAGCCCTTGAAAAGCGTATGGTGGTTGAGATTACCGACCGTGAATTAGACGTGGCGGACAAATCACTTAACTATGCCAATGTCACCGTCACCTACTTTTTCTATTTGATTGCGGGCGCTGCATCATTGATCGCACTGGTTGGTTGGCAATCGTTGCGTGATATTAAGAACAACACCAAAGAACTCGCTGACCAACAGTTATCGGAAATTGCTGAACAATATGAGCGAAAGTTCCAAGCGTTAGAGCGCGATTTGAAACGCAAAACACGTATCATCGCCGAGAATAACAAAGAAATTGAACGGATTAATGAGATCCATAACCTTTGGTTACGCGCACAGCATTCACAAACGCCAGAACAACGGATGGAAATCTACAATGAGATTTTAAAAATTCGCCCTGGTGATCTAGAAGCCCTCACTCATAAAGCGGATGCCGCGATGGAAATGGGTGAATACCATTGGGCGTTGAGTATCAGTAACCGTGTTTTAGAAGTGGATGACAAAAATGCCAACGCCCTCTTCCAGCGTGCTTGTGCTTATGCCCGTCTTGGTGCGGAAGAGCAAGCGATATCTGACTTGGAAGTCGCCGTGGCGGAAAGCGCTTCTCTGCGTGAAGCGGCTCGTGAAGAGGCTGACTTTGAATCACTTCACGGTAACGAGCGCTTTGACGTGTTGATTGATCCGGAGAGTAATCCTTAGTCAGCATCCATTATGGCAAATCATAGACAATGGGCAGCATGCGCTGCCCGTTTTTTATCCACCGGCGAGTTTGACGGTGTGGCCTTTTTTCTCAAGATGGGCTTTGATTTGATCGCGTTTATCCCCTTGGATTTCGATAACGCCGTCTTTAATCGCGCCACCACAGCCGCATACTTTTTTAAGCTCGGCGGCGAGTAGTTTTAACGCCGCGTCTTCAAGATCCAGCCCTGTTACTAAGCTAACGCCCTTCCCTTTACGCCCTTTTGTTTGGCGCTGAATACGAACGATGCCATCTCCCCTTGGGCGAACTGGCTTTTCCGTTGCCTCTTTGATGCGGCCGGTTTCGGTAGAATAAACTAATCGGTTGTTATCAGACATGGTGTATACGTAATGTGAAAACCTTGGTGAGACTATACCAAAACAAAAAGCGGCTTTGCAGATAAAGCCGCTCATCTTATTGGTTGGTATACATTGAGTGTATTAGGCGCGCAGTTTTTCGCCGTTGCGATCAATATAAAGTTTGAGGGCGGGTAAGGTTCCTTTCATCAGGTTTCCCCGAACCATCATGTACCAGCCCTTTTCGTCTTTCTCGGGATCGTCATTCATCAGGCGAAACCCTTTGTACTCTTCGACTTGGCGGGTTTGTTTACGAGCAAGCGCATCAAACTCGGCAGGATCAGTGACCATGCTGGTATCGACCCACCATTCAATCGACTTTTTGACACCAGTCAAGCTGCCAGACACAACTTTACCGCCTAGCCGTGCACGATACACCTCTTGGATATCACCAGAGCCTTCTACTTTCTCAATGGTGTAGCCACGGTGAAAAAGGCGTTGGGTCATAGTTTCCTCCTGATGCCGTTCCCACAATAGTAATCTACCTATTATGAGTTACGAACCTACTAAATTTTTAGACTATTATCACGTTGAGTTCGAGGATTTTCACTAATTTTCAGTCTTGGAAAGACAGGTGGTTAGACAAAGTGCGATATGTTTCAAGTTTTATTCTTTGGTTGCTGTTATTATATTCGTATAGCAATAAAGTTATAGTGCGCTATGAAAAAGATTAATCCCATTGATGACAAGAACTTAAGTGCGAGTATTCAAAAATTTAACCAGGGCATACTCTCCGTTGAGGATTGGAATGGTGTGACAGAATCTCGGTACAGTCGAAACTCTCTACTAAGCTATCGAAATGACTGGCAAGTTTTTGTTTCTTTTTGCCAAAGCCAACATGTCACGGCGTTACCCTGCGCGGTGACAACACTGCGTCGATTTGCTGAACTCACCTCTCAGCAGCGAAAAGTATCGGCGATCCGCCGAATCATTGTTACTGTGGGCTTGGTGCATCGCTTACACCGTCAGCGAGATCCGAGTAAGCATCGCGAAGTGAAATATGCCATGGCGCGGTTGCTTGCTGCGAAACTCCCAGAGGCAAAAGAGGCCGCACCATTTAAAAAAAGACACCTGTCAGCACTTCGAGAGCAGTTCCAATCAAGCAAGCGACTGCGCGATATTCGCGATCTTTTAATTTGGTCATTGTGTTATGAGGGCTTACTCAAACGCAGTGAACTCGCCGCACTCGCCGCAGAAGATGTTATGTATGACGGCGAAAAAGCCTATGTGATGATTGGAGAGCAACGGGTTGTGCTCTCTGAACAAACGGCAATGACACTCGCCACTTGGCTCGAGTACAGTGGGATCCATCAAGGCCCCCTACTGCGACGAATTAACAAGCATGGTCACTTAGGCGACACACCGTTAGACCCCTCTTCAATTTATCGCGTTTTTCGCCGCGCCAGTGATGTGTTAGGGGAATCAGTGATGTTCTCTGGACAATCACCACGCGTAGGGGCAAGTAAAGCTCTGGCAAAGCAAGGGTTAAGTATCAAGCAAATCCAACATCTAGGCCGCTGGAAAAGTCCGGCTATGCCGGCGCAATATGTCGGCAACCGCGAAGCCAGTGAGCAAGCCAAGGCACGTTACCGACATAAAAAGCCTACAGAGTAGCGCCTAAATTACCCGTTTCCCTGTTGCTTTGCTAATACACTGGGCGAGATATTCGTGGAAAGAATAACCATGATGCTCTACCAATTTGGGGAACATCGAAATCGGGGTCATTCCTGGGAAAGTATTGATTTCATTCAGTAAGATTTGATTGTCGTCACTCAAAAAGAAGTCGATACGAGACAAATCTTTTAAGCGTAGGTGCACAAATGCTTGACGCGCATACTGTTGAATCGCCTCTATTTGTTGATCCGTGAGGTTCGCCGCTTCAATATGCGTATTGCTATGGCTCCCGTCGCTGTACTTTTCCTCGTAGGTGTAGAAGGTGTTCTCTGGGCAGCTGATTTCGCCCGGCGGTGTGACAATTACATCCTCTCCCATGTGGAACGCGGCGACTTCAAGCTCACGTGGTTTGATCGCTTTCTCGATAAGCACTTGGTCTGAAAACGTAAACGCATCTGCAATTCGCGCTTCTAGCTCATCGTCTTTCGCCACACGGTAGCAGCCCACGCTGGAGCCTTGGCTTGCCGCTTTTACAAAAACCGCCCCTTGCTCGTCATAAAAAGTGCGTGCCCGAGCCAAGCTACTTGGGCTTTGATCGGTTAAAAAGACGTAAGGTGTATTCGGAATCCCAAGGGCGTCAAACCATAGCTTGGAGGTGATTTTATTAAAGCACACTCGGCTCGCTTCAGGTCCGCAACCGAGATAAGGCAAGCCTGTAATTTCTAATAATGATTGAATATCGCCTGTCTCACCGGGAAAGCCGTGAATACAAGGCACCACATAATGGATTTGGGTGTGTTCTACCTTGCTACACAGCATGCCATCGGTATCCAAGTGGCAGCGCATGCCATCCGCTAAATGCCAACCTTGATCGGTCATTTCCACTTTATGGACTTTCACTCGCGGCAGTTTTGCCAGTTGTGACTCAAGATACTGAGCCGAAATCAAAGAAATCGCATGTTCAGCGCCACCGCCACCACACAGCAAAAGAAGGTTTATTTTACTCATCATTTTCTCACAAGACGTGTCATGCACGTATTTTGCTGACTTTTAAGCCATAGTAGACAATTGTTCGCTAGCTTTCATTATCCAAACAATCTTTATGCCCGCTTTGATAGTCAATTGCTTGTCAATTATACAAGTGAGTACGGCACACCAGGCGCTCAGCTGTGCGTCATCCACCACACACAAAAAAGCCGGCAAATCGCCGGCCAGTTCAGCAAATGGGCCGCGCTTAGTTAACGCGCACCATTTGTGGGTTGGACGAGCGTTTGATATCCGCAATGGAGCGAACAAATGGGCCATATTGGCGCACTGTTTGTGGAAGCGCCTGAATCGCTTGCTTGGCCGCATCTCGGGTTGGATACTCGCCATAGAGCAAGGTGTACCAAGGCAAACCATCGACCATTTTTTTATTGCTCCAAAGCGGCTGATCGCTGGGTAAGCGTTTAGCGTAATCGCTAAATCCACGATCGTGACTCAGTGCTACAACTTGAATGGTATAGCCCGGCCCTTGTTTCGCTGGTTTTACCGTTTGCTTTTTAGGCGCAGGTTTTGGCTGAGCTTGTGGCATCGGCTCCGCTTTCGCCATCTCTGGCTGTTCGTTCGCACGGGTATCGGTCGACTCAATGGTCTGACTATAGATTTCGGTAGTGACGCCGCCACCGCTGCATCCCGTCAAGAGCGCGGCAACAGCCAATAAGGCCAATTTTTTCATTGCAATTCTGTCAGTTATCCAAGTTTGTGTCATTGTGCCCCCGACCTAACAACCATTCAATAAAAACTTAGGTGGCGGCGTAAGGTTTCGGCTGCAGCTCACAGATGGCCACCCCTGCCTGTTTTTCAGTGTATCGTGTTGAATAAATTCTGCTCCGCACAGATCACATTGCGTTAAAAAAAACCGCTGAATTCAAGCACGAATAGATACACTGGCTGACAATCTATCCTGTTTCTCGGCTTATCATGCCACGCAAAGGAGGAGCGTTATGTCAGGGATTGATCAGTTACTTAAGCCCAAATCAATCGCGGTTGTTGGTGCCTCAGACCAAGCTAACCGCGCTGGGTATGTGGTGACTCGCAACCTGCAATCGGGGGGATTTCAAGGCCCAATCATGCCCGTCACGCCGAAATATCAGGCGGTTGCGGGAATACTGGCCTACAAAACCATCGAAGCACTGCCATTAGTGCCTGACTTAGCCATCCTGTGTACCCGCGGCGAGCACAATCTCAGTCTCATCGAACAGCTGGGCGAACGTGGCGTCAAATTAGTGATCGTGCTAGCAGCGGGCATGCGCGGGCAATTTAATGAGCAAGGCGAAAGTCACTTTTCACATATGCAGGCCATTGCGGCGCGCTATACCATGCGGGTGCTTGGACCGAACAGTCTGGGGATGATTCTGCCTTGGCTCAATTTGAATGCGTCATTTGCGCCTGTGTCTGCCAATAAAGGAAACATTGCCTTTATTTCTCAATCCGCCGCTGTCTGCACCACAATTTTAGACTGGGCCAAAAATAAGCGAATCGGCTTCTCGACCTTTATTTCACTCGGCGAAGCCTGTGACATCGATTTTCCAGAATTATTGGATTATCTGTGTCGCGACAGTAAAACCGATGCCATTTTGCTTTATGTGGACTCAATCCGTGATGCGAGACGATTTATTTCCGCCGCTCGCGCCGCGGCACGTAACCGACGTATTTTGGTGCTAAAAAGTGGCCGCACTCGCGGTGGCTCGGTGGCATTGGAACAGCTGAGCCACACCAATATGGGCCTCGATGCAGCCTATGACGCCGCCATTCGTCGCTCGGGGATGCTGCGCGTGAACAACACTCACGAACTATTCGCCGCGGTCGAAACCTTGTCGCACTCCGTTCCTTTACGTGGCGAGCGTTTGGCCATTATTACCAATGGCGGCGGCCCTGCCGTTATGGCGGTCGATACACTGATGGAGTCGGGCGGTAAGTTGGCGTCCCTCAGTGAGAAAACTATTGAAGCGTTGAATCAGGTATTACCCGCAAGTTGGTCGCGTACCAACCCGATCGATATCGTAGGCGATGCGGACACACAACGATACCAAGATGCCATTGATATTCTGTTGGCGAGTGATGATGCCGATGCACTGCTTATCATGCATTCACCCTCGGTCACGGCGCCGGGGCTGGCTACCGCGAAAGCCATTATCGCTGCTCTCAAGGAAAACCCGCGCGCGCGGCGTTTTAATATTCTCACTAACTGGCAAGGCGAAGGCGATGACGCCACCGTGGCTCGATTAGCATTTACCCACGCGGGCTACCCGACCTATCGCACACCAGAAAGCGCCGTTACCGCCTACATGCATTTGGTAGAGTACCGGCGTAACCAAAAGCAGTTGATGGAAACGCCCACGTCCACCGGACAAACAGACTACGATTTGCCGGCGGTTCGCGCCTTTATCGATCAAGCTGAAGACATTGAGCACCTCACTCTCACCACACATGAAGTCCGCCCTCTTCTTGAAGCGTATGGCTTACACGTCATGTCAACCTGGCTGGCTAGCGATCCGGTCGAAGCGGCGCAAATTGCCGAGCAAGTGGGCTATCCGGTTGCGGTGAAACTGAGATCGCCGGATATCCAGCATAAGTCGGATGTACAAGGCGTGATGCTCAACTTGCGCACGGCCGCTGAAGTGGCGAATGCTTCACAAGCCATTTTGGACCGCGTGTCTATGACATTCCCAAACGCACGCATTCAAGGCTTATTGATTCAATCCATGGCTCCCCGCGCCGGTGCGCAAGAGCTAAGAGTGACCATCAGTAATGATCCCGTGTTTGGCACCATTATCTTATTGGGTGAAGGTGGCTCGGACTGGGACGTGACCAAAGATGCCGCGGTGGCCATCCCGCCGCTCAATATGGCGTTAGCCCGCTATTTGGTGATTGGCGCGATTAAGTCTGGCAAAATCAAACAGCGCGGCTTCCCCGTTTCCATTGATGTGCCCAGTTTATGCCGCTTTTTAGTGACACTGTCACAGATGATCATTGATTGTCCTGAAATTGACGAACTGGATATTCACCCACTGTTAGTCGCTGGCGACGAGCTCACTGTATTAGACGCCTCTCTACAATTGCGTGATTATGCCGGTAGTCAGCATCAACGTTTGGCGATACGCCCCTATCCTAAAGAGCTTGAGCAACAGGTTACCTTAAAAAATGGCAATACATTGCTATTACGTCCTATTCTTCCCGAAGATGAGCCAACCCACAAAGCATTTGTAGAGCAAGTATCGGAGGAAGATCTTTATCGTCGCTTTTTCTCTGACGTGGGTGAACTTAACCATGAGGCCCTCGCCAACCTCACTCAGATTGACTACGACCGAGAAATGGCACTGGTTGCGACCTACACCTCTCCTTCTGGACAAGAAGAAATTTGGGGCGTGGTCCGTTTGCTGGCTGATCCTGAAAATACAGAAGCCGAGTTCGCCGTGCTGGTGCGCTCGGATTTAAAAGGCGTTGGCCTTGGCAGTATCTTGATGACTGCGATCATCGATTACGCCAAACAGGCCGGCCTGTCTCGCATTACCGGCATGACAATGCCGGCGAACCGAGGCATGATTGGATTAGCACAAAAGTGCGGTTTTAGTATTGATGTGCAGATGGCAGACGGCGTGGTGGATATGCTGCTGCCACTGCATAAAAACCAAGATGCATAAACCGATTACGGCGTATCAATTGGAATGTCACCGGCTTGCAAATAGGGCGCAAGCAGCTTAGGAACTTGCCGCACCAACCAAGATTTCGCATTGCCCATACGGTTGCGCTTCCACGCGAGTCCCATTTTTAACTCGAAAGGTGTGCTGCCCTTCAATAGCTTAAGACGACCCGCTTTCAAGTCATCTTGGATCCAAAACCACGGTAAAGTACCAATCCCCTGACCTGCCAATATCGCTTGATACTTATCATGCATCGAGCTGACGGTTAAACGTGGTTGATCTTCCAACACATTGTAAGTAATCGGCTGCATGCCGCGTGCAGTATCGGCAACCGCAACTCCCCGATAACCAGCCCGAATATCCGGGTCGACAGGTCGCGATTCCTTATGAATGGGATGATCAGGCGTGGCAACCCAGTACGCACTCATTTCACCTAAAGGTTGTACCTTAATCCCTTGAGGAACTGACGCTGGGATCGGCGCAATCAGCACATCTGCTCTATCTTGCGCGAGCGATTCCCAGCATCCGGCAAGAATTTCTTCTGACAGTTTCAAACGCGTGCTGCTTTTATTGGCAAGACGCTCAATGAGCGGGAAAAAGAACGCACTTTTAAACAAACCGTCATAGGCAAGCCGAATTTCGAGCTCCCACCCATGAGCTAACGACGCCGCGTCGGCAATCATCTCATCGGCCGCATTCAGTAATAAGCGTCCGCGCTCTACCAATAAATGGCCGGCGTCGGTAAATGTTGCACGGTGACCGGACCGATCAAAGATCACTAGTCCAAGCTCATCTTCCAGCTTTTGAACTTGGTAGCTCAGTGAGGAAGGGGCACGATTGAGTGACTCCGCTGCGGCGGCAAAACTGCCTTTTCGCTCAATGGCATCTAAAACCTGTAACGCTTCAAACGACAACATAGTGCTTCTCTTAATCTGCATCACGGAACGTCGCAGAGAATTGACGATGAGCGATGCAGGTAGGGACCTATAAAGTCTTAACACTTTAGCAGGGTTTTCAGTGCACTCCTACTTCAAACGCCAATAAAAAATGCCTATCAGATGATGAGATAAAAGCAATAAATCAGCGATATAGCACAAAATCGTCACCGGATTTATTTCCTTTCAACAAGAACTGTCATACAGTAAATGAGAGGTGACGATGAGACTAGACCGGATTGAAATAGCAGGCTTTCGTGGCATTAAGCGCCTGTCACTACAAGTTGATGAACTCACCGTTTTAATCGGTGAAAATGCGTGGGGTAAATCTTCCCTTCTCGACGCATTAGAAATCGCTTTGCATCCTAGTGGTGATCGCCCTAGCTTCAAACGCTCGGACTTTCATGTTGACCACACCCTAGGGATTGCCCCAGAACAACAATTTCAAATCGTACTGCGTTGGCAAGAAAGCTTTGCTGGCGAACATAAAGCGCGGCGCTATCGACGCTTTACACCGGTGTGGAATGGCGAGCATGAGGGTTGCCGCACTCTCGATTATCGCTTGAGCGCCACCACAGAAGAAAGCAAAGTCCACGTACGTCGCGAGTTTCTATCCAGTCAAGGCGATGTCATTCAAGATATCGATAGCGATGCGCTGGCACAGCACCTCATGCAGATCCACCCTGTGGTGCGGGTACGCGATGCAAGACGCATGCGAGTGCCCGGACAAACAGTGACCAAAGACAATACTCGCCTTGAGCAACGGCTCGATAATACCTATCGCCGGTTGTTAATGATGCCCGGACACGTTAATAAAGGAGAGATTAAGAGCGGACTACATGCGATGCGGCAACTGCTAGATCATTACTTTGCCGTACAAGAGCACGATCGTCCCCCTTACCCCATCCATGCCCCCGGAGCGTTAGCGTTTACCCATAATCAAATGCATCCCTTAGAGGCAGTGGCTAACAATACCTCCAATCAGAGTCATCTTGTTTTAATGGGACTGTTAAGCGCATTTGTGCGAGCGCGAGGGCCAAAGCAGCTTAAACGCAATGCGCGACCGATCATGGTATTTGAGGATCCCGAAGGTCGCCTGCACCCCACCTTATTGAATCAAGCTTGGCGCCTTATCCAGTTGATGCCGATGCAAAAAATACTGACCACCAATAGCGGTGATCTTTTGGCGGGGGTTCAACTTGATCATATCCGAAGATTGGTACGCCATCCGACCGAAACACGCAGCCACCAAGTCCCCTCACAGCTGTTAAGTAAAGATGAACGCCGTCGCGTTACCTTTCATGTCCGCTTTCATCGCCCCAGTGCCTTGTTTGCGCGCTGCTGGCTGTTGGTTGAAGGCGAGACGGAGATTTGGTTATTTAATGAGCTAGCTCGCTTGCAAGGTTATGACCTCGCTGCCGAAGGCGTCCACTTAATTGAATTTGCACAAAGCGGCCTACGTCCATTAATCAAAACCGCCAAAGCCTTGGGGATTGAATGGCACCTCGTCGCCGATGGTGATATGGCCGGGAAGAAGTATGCCGCAACAGCGCGCGGACAGATTGAGAATCAGCCGGAGGGCGTCAGGCTTACCGTTTTGCCGGATAAAGACATTGAACATTTCTTGTATAACAACGGCTATGAACCTTTGTTCCGAGATATGGCAGGCATGACAAGCCAACAGCCTCACATGAATGACAGGCGCATCATTACCAAGGCACTCAAGCGTTACGCCAAACCTGATGCCGCGCTCGCGATCATCGCCTATACCGAGAACGAACTGAAAACGCCGATCCCTAAGTTGCTTCGGTGGATCCTGCAACGCGCGATCGGCTTAGCCAGAGGGATGGGCTAATTAGCCCTCCTTGTTGATACGCTGGAAAAACAGAGTCACTTTCCCCACTTCAACCCCCCATTTGCGCATCGAGGTGACATTAAATAAATGATCTGAATCTTGTCGGAACATCCAGTCGTCAAAGTGCAGTTGATACTCGCTATCGCCAACGGGCACAACCAAATCATAGCGCCAATTTAACGCATTCCCTTCGACAACTCCTGTCGCAGTGCCCACGATATCTCCGGCGGTCCCTGAATAGGTGCCGTCTGCGTGGCGGGTAATCGTCCAAACACGCGTTTGGGTCTCGCCGTCGTCATACACAAAGGACTCGTCGAGTGTCAGTGTATCGCCATCCACAGTGCCAATGATATCTACCTCAAAACGCCGACGTTGCTCACCAGAAAAATCTTGCACCATACCCCATGCTTTTGTGTGTCCTTCAAAATACTCAAACAAGTCAAACGCAGGGGTACGCGCTTTGTAGTCTTCAATGTCCGCTGAACACGCCGTCAACAGCAGCGCAGCCACGGCGAGCAAGGCCCACTGAATTCGCTGGATCTGCCTCGTCGGTAGAATCATGTTGGATCTCCTAATAATGCTTTACGGTGATCGGGGTAATCGGTATTTTCTGATAACCAAATGGCCAAGAAGGCGTCGGCCAATGCCGTATCGGTCAGGTTAAGTGTTAGCTGCCAGTTTTGGTCCGCGCGTTGGTAATAAAACGAGCCACCAGTCCGGGTGCGCACAAATGCGAGACGATCGTTCTCCTTGATATCGCCCCAAGCTGGCGAGATTGTTTCCAGCCACACTGCGCGTTGCGATGCAGAGAACCCAAGGTGCTGCCACTGATCGTCCGTCGCTTCCATCAGCCGTTTGTCGCTGATATCTCGAGCATAGGTAATCACCAATGCATGTGGCTGTTGTGGTTGATACTCTCCGTCAGGCGCACGCAACTCGGAGCGATAGATCGTCCACCAGCCCCATGTGAGTGTTGCCTTGCCAACTTGAGGCCAAGATTGCCATGCATTCTCCATAGTAGGAGATGCCGTCTCGGCAGAACTCGGCCACGAGAGGATTAAGGTAAGCCAGCCCACGAGCAGAATAGCTTTCATCACTCACCTCCTGAGGCCAACGTCGTTGGCTGTGTTTTTTCTACCAGCCAACGTATTAGGTGGATAAGGATCACACTGTACACCGCCCATACCGCCACCAGAACGAGACTTGTGGTGAGCCAAGGTTGCGGAAAAACAATCGCGCCAAGCCGTTCTCCAGCAACATAACTGCTCGCGCCACCCAAAGCGCCAATCAAACTCATCGCCCATAGAGAATGGGTGAGAATGATCTCACGCAACAACCAAACGAAGGCGCAGAACCCGCACCAAAGTAGCGCCAGCCACACCGGCATCCACGCTGATGCAGGTTCAGTGGCAAGCCAGCCAAAATGGATTAACACATTGTCACCGACAAGGCCTATCGGCGTTAAGGTGATGATCGCCCAAAGGACATCGCGCTGATAGAAAATCGCCGCGGCAAGCATGGCGACTAGTAACCACTGGGTGCTACTTTGCCCCAACGCCGCCGTGAACCAAAACACGTTAAAAAGCAGAGAGATCACCACAAAGCGCATGATGTTAGGCCTCACGCCAAGCGGGGCGACTAAACAGCAACTGCACAGCGCTGATGGTGCGCTCGCGGAATCCCCCCTCACAGTAGCAGAAGTAGTATCGCCACAAACGCGCAAAGCGTTCATCATAGCCAAAGGTTTGTAGCGTATCTGCGTTTTGGTTAAAGCGCTGATGCCAGTCGGCGAGTGTATTGGCGTAATCGATACCAATATCTTTTAAATCACGAATCACAAAATCGGTCTGCGCGGTAAAATGATCCAGCAATACATTCACTGATGGTAAGAAGCCACCAGGAAAAATGTGCTTTTGGATAAAGTCTACATTCCGGCTATAGTGTTCATAGCGCTGATCGGCAATGGTGATGGCTTGAATGGCCATCAGTCCCTCAGGTTTGAGTAACGATTGACACTTTTTCACAAAGGTATCGAGATACTCTTTACCTACCGCTTCGATCATTTCAATCGAAACGAGCTTATCGTACTCACCGTCAAGATCGCGGTAATCTTCTTTTAGCAAGGTGATTTGGTTTTGCAGGCCCGCTTGTTCAATGCGAGCTTTTGCCCAAGCATACTGCTCTTCCGAAATCGTCGTCGTGGTGACGCGGCAACCGTACTCTTTAGCAGCGTAGATAGCCATGGCCCCCCAGCCCGACCCAATCTCAATTAAGTGATCCGATGGTTTGAGCTTGAGTTGCCGACAAAGGCGGTCCATTTTCTCAATTTGTGCCGCTTCCAGGCCCGCAGTGTTCTCGGTGTAAATAGCGCTAGAATAGAGCATCTGCTCATCAAGAAAGTGGCGGTACAGATCATTACCCAAATCGTAATGCGCGGAAATATTACGACGTGCGGTGTCTTTTTCGTTGCGGTTTCGCCAGTGTGCCAGCTTATTACCAAGATTCACCAACCAACCGGTGTGTTTTTCAATGCGATCGATGGCATGTAGGTTGCGAGCAAAGACGCGGATCACATCGGTCAGATTGGGAGATTCCCACCAACCATCCACGTAAGCTTCAGCGGCGGCAATACTTCCGCCGGTCAACATGCGAGTGTAAAAGCGCGGATCGTGGACGAGCACTGAGGCATGAAGGCTAGCTTGTGGATCACCACATTGTAAGGTTTGCCCCTGCTCGTCGACTAAAGAGATACAAGCATCTTTAACATGTGCCAGTAATGTGTAAACCAACTGCTTAGCATAGTGCTCTTTGCGTGTCAGCGTGCGTTGAGTTTGAGAAACGTCCGTCGCAGACATAATTACTCCTTCTTCGCACCTGGGTGCGGATAAAACGGTGCGCCCTTTATCCATAATTTGAGCGCCTGCCAATAAATACCAATGAGAACTTTTACTGTCTCGATCGGGGTTCGGATCAATAGTTTATTGAGGGTTTTCGTGGTAAAGGGGCGCCGCTTCATACCTAAAGTGGCATCGAACTCTCGATCATCTCGGTGCGCTTCTAAGTGCACATGCACACGTTCACCCAGTGGTTTGAGCCGCCAGTGATACCGTTGCTCAATCGGGTTGAATGGCGAAACATGAAAGGCTTTATCATGCTGCCAGCGCTTCCCCGCGGGTATCGCATAAAAATGCTTCTCTCCCCAAGGGGTATTACTCACCTCTGCCAACAAATACCGCCACTGATTGTCCGTGTCGTAGATGTAATAAAGGTTCACGGGGCTAAAGTACACGCCCAAATAGCGTAGTTGGCATAATGCGTAGACTTTACCCGAAATGCGCTCACCGGTTAGCGCATAGAGTTTATCGAGACAAGCCGCTTTGGTGTCCGACTCCCCCGCGAAATAGTCGGCGTGATGAAAAGCTGCGACCCCCCACTTCCCGAGTCGAAAGCCGCGCACACGCTCTGCCAGTGTGCTTAGCTCATCCAAATCAATCAGCGGCATAAACACGGGATAGTTAAAGGCGTGTTTGATTGGCGTAAAGCGTCTATGTCGGACTTGGCCGACATAAAGCCCGCTTTGAAGTGATTCTGCCACTGTACTCACTAACTCATTTCCTCAACTACATCGAGCGCACTGCGCACACCATCTTCATGGAAGCCGTTGTACCAGTAGGCGCCACAGAACCAGCTTCGTTGCTGGCCATTAATTCGATGGCGCTGTTGCTGCGCGGCGACGCTTTCGGTATTAAATACCGGATGCGCATACACAAACTGCCGTAAAATCTTACTCGGATCGATTCGATCCGTTTGATTTAGCGTGACACAGAAGGTTTCAGGCGCCTGAATTGACTGCAATATATTCATATTGTAGGTCAAAGCTGCAGGTTGCGTGTCTATATCTTCTGACACGGGCAGATGATAGTTCCAGCTCGCCCATGCCCCTTTGCGAGTGGGAAGTAGTGAGGTATCGGTATGGAGCACAACCTCGTTATCTTGATACGGAATTGCGCCTAACACTTCACGTTCAGCTGTTGAAGGATCGGCTAGCATCGACAGGGCTTGATCGCTATGGCAAGCAAAAATGACATGATCGAACTGATACTCGCCACTCTCTGTGGTGAGCACAACGCCATGCTGGTGACGGGTTACTTGCCTAACGGGGGTGTTTAATTGGATCTTTTCAGCAAACGCTGGGGTGAGCTTTCTAACATATTCACGCGAGCCACCCGGAATGACGTACCACTGCGGGCGATTTGTAATATCCAGCAAGCCGTGGTTTTGGAAAAAACGGAGGAAAAATGCCAGAGGAAATCCGCGCATATCTGAAAGTGTGGAGGACCATATTGCCGCCCCCATCGGTAAGATATAGTTTTGACAAAAATAGTCGCTAAATCCGTGCTGGTTAAGGAACTCACCCAAGGTGTGCATAGCCAACTGTTCTGATACTTGGCCGCGCTGATGGGCCTCACGCGCCAAACGGTTAAAACGCATAATCTCGGCTAAGAAACGGTAAAACCGAACATTCACCACATTACGTTTTTGTGCGAACAGCGACGCTAAGCTATGTCCGTTGTATTCCAGACCATTTTCATCGTTACGCACACTAAAACTCATCTCAGAAGGCTGTCGACCTACCCCGATTTCTTCCAGTAAACGTTCATAATTCGGATAAGTACGATCGTTAAACACGATAAAGCCCGTGTCGATCGCATAGCGTCCACTCTCAACTTCTACGTCAACGGTCGCCGTGTGGCCACCGAGATAGTCATTGGCTTCAAAGAGCTGAATGTCATGACGCTTATTTAAATAGTGGGCACATGTCAGGCCCGCAATACCGGAGCCGATAATGGCAATTTTCATGCTTGTTTCCTTGTCATGCGTCGAGCAATGGCGATCTGCCATGATGTAGGGAGTAAGGCGATAATTTTCAGGAAATAGGTAAACTTACGCGGAAAGTGAACTTCTGCTTTGCGTTTCTCAAGCCCTGCTTGAATGGCCGCCGACGCTTGCTCGACGGTCACCCGCATCGGCATGGCGAAATCGTTTTTATCCGTTAGTGGCGTTTTAACAAACCCAGGCGAAACGAGTGACACTGTCACTCCTTGATGAGCGAGATCAACCGATAGCGTATTGGCTAGATAACTGATAGCAGCTTTAGATGCGCCATATGCCTCTGCGCGAGGTAAAGGCATGTAACTCGCTGAAGAGCCAACGATCGCCAAATGGGTGCCCGGCACAAAGCTTGCCTGCAAGGCTTCGATACAATTAAGGACGCCAAACACGTTGATATCGAATACGCGTTTAAACAAGGGTACATCGATTTTTCCGTAGTCGATGTATTCACAGGTACCGGCATTTAGGATCACCAAATCAGAGCTTGCTGATAAGGCACCGAGCGCTTGATGGGTTTGGTCCCTGTCTGTGGCATCAAACACTAACGGCTCGAGAGACGCATGATCCTGCTGCATCGCATCGAGCTTGTCTTTGTTACGACCACACGCAATAACGCGCCACCCTTGGCGCGCATAGTCTCGCGCTAATTGCTCGCCAATCCCCGATGTCGCGCCAGTAATCACAACCTGTTTCATTGTCCTAACCTCGCTTTTATATAAGTGAGTAGTCGACCCATCAACGGCAAGGCCTCATAAATCATTTCGCCCATGTCAAAATAGTCGCGGTGACGACTGATTCGCCCATCCGTAAACGTCAAATGCGAGCAACCATGCACCTGTCTCAGTTTGCCTTGTTGTACACGCGGATGAGAAAACGTCATGGTCCACGTCACGAACGCATCACTGTCGCCAGCCGTCGTATGGTGAATATCAAACTGACAGCTGGTGACGTTTTGATACAAAGAAGCAAAGTACGCTAAGAACGCAGATAGCCCTTCAATACGGTGTGCTGGGTCGATAAACACAATGTCGGGGTGGTAGATCGTTTCAAGCGATGCCAAATTGTCTTTACTGAGTGCTTGATAGACTTCCGCAAAACGCGCCACTTGAGTTTGAACGCTCCCGCTCTCCATTATGCAGACTCCTTGGGCTGATTTTTGGCCGCCTCAAAAATCGCTAATGCCTGTTTGCGCTGCTTAGCATGATCAATGATCGGTTTGGGGTAATCCAATGACTGCGCATACTTTTCCGCCCACGACCAAGGTTGATGGATTTGCTTACCAGGCACCTCTTTTAGTGCTGGTAGCCAACGACGTATGAAGCGCCCATCACTGTCGAAGCGCTCCCCTTGGGTTGTCGGATTAAAAATTCGAAAGTAAGGCTGCGCATCGGTGCCAACTGACGCTGACCATTGCCAACCTCCGTTGTTGGACGCAAAGTCGCCGTCAATCAGCTTGGACATAAAGTAGTCCTCCCCCCAACGCCAATCGATGAGCAAGTCCTTGGTTAAAAAGCTGGCCACTATCATCCGCAGGCGGTTATGCATCCATCCAGTGGTGTTTAATTGCTGCATCGCAGCATCCACAATCGGAAAGCCGGTTTTACCCGCTTTCCACGCTTCAAAGCGGGCGTTGTCGTTATCCCACACCACAGACTCTCCCCACTCTAAAAAGCAATGCTTTTTGCTAATACTGGGGTTTTGGGCGCTCACTTCTTGATAGAAATCTCGCCAGATTAACTCTGACAACCAAGTTGCTGCGCCTGAATCGGGCTCGCGCCAGTGCGGATGCTCAGATTGCAGTCGCGCTAAGCATTGGCGAGGGGACAATGCGCCAATGGCAAGATACGGTGACAGCTGACTGGTGCCATCAATGGCAGGGAAATCCCGTTGCGTCTTGTAATCTGCGGCTTGTTCTCGGCAATAAGTGCGTAACTTATCTAAGATGGCTTTTTCCGTGGTCGGCCATGCCGAGACGGCCTCGGTTGGATAGTCAAATTCAATCGGCTCAAGAGAAGCAAAAATAGTAGTTAACCGCGTATCATCAGCACGAGCAGCTGGCGCCTTGAGCGGTGACTGATCCATGCCTTCTAATGCACGTAGACAGGCTTTTTTAAACGGGGTAAAGACTTTATACGCATCGCCTTTCCCAGAACGAATCGTGCCGGGCGCAAATAGATTGCGGTCATGGTAGGCGTACCAATCAATGCCCTGCTCCTCTAGTCGTTGCTGTGCTTGGCGATCGCGATTTTGCTCATTCAGCTCGTATTCACGATTCACAAACACAGCGTTGACGTTCAGCGAGTTCGCAAGGGTTGCGACCGTTTCAGACGCCTTCTTATAGTCAGCGGCTCTTGTCACCAACAGCGGAATGTTAAGTGCACTGAGTTCGTCACGCAGCGCCTTAAGCCTTGCTTCAATCAATCCTGCCTGAATCGGGGCCATATGGTGGGCAGCCCATTGATCCGGTGTTTCCACAAAAAGGCCCACAACAGGCTCGTTTGCTTCGCACGCTGCATGCAGTGCACGATTGTCGAGGCAGCGCAGATCGCGTCGAAACCAAACTAAATGCATAACGGATTGTTCTCCTTGAGTTCTTTTAGCTCGTCTCCATGTACGGAGCAAATAAATGGCTGGCTCACAATGTGAATGTCAGATTGTGCGTAACACTGCCGTAGCTGATTAAGCTGGGAACGATCGAGACGGTGCGCAGCCATCACTGCGAGCGTGGGGATCTTTTGCTCTCGCATCACTTCGAGGATAAGGCCAAGTTGGGAATGTGGCTCACGCAAGATAGTGACGTTGTAACCTTTCTCATTCAGACGCATCGCCATCATGGTGCGCTGATAATCTTCTGTGTCAGTAAGTGTCACTAACCAACAAGGGAACTTACTGTTGCGTTTTGCGTTCGCCAACATTGCCGCTTGGCATTTTTCGATTACCGTACTGCGCCACATATCTTTCTGCAGAGAACAGATGGCGCTTTGCTCCTCATCCAACCACGTATCTAGCGGCGTAAAGACGTGTTCGATGAGCCAATAAAACGGATATTCTTTTAATAAGGTTTCAACGTGCTGGCCGAGTTTTTTCAGTGATAAGTCATGAATCAACTTCATCAGCTCACGGGCTAACGTGTCATCTTCGCTATCTATTTGGGTCTCGGTTTGCGACAGTAACGGTTTCACTTTGCTGATCGGAACACCTTTGTCTAGCCAACGTAAGATCCGACCAATCATGGCGACGTCTTCATCACTGTAAAGACGATGACCTTTCGGTGTTCTAGCCGGAGACAGCAAGCCATAACGGCGTTGCCATGCGCGCAATGTCACTGGATTAACGCCGGTACGATCAGCGACTTGGCTGATCGTCAGCGTGCTTTCGGGATTAGAGTCCATAACGTAACCTCAAGGCATCTGGATACGGCTTCAGATACGCTTGACTAGCAAGGTAATCATCTGGGTGGTTGTGCAAATGGTGAGCAATGAGGGTCAACGGCGCTAACAGCGGCATCGTGCCTTGACGGTAAGCATGAATAAGGTGAGTCAGCTCTGCTTTTTGGCTCTTGTCTAAGTTGTTCTTAAAATAGCCTTGCAGGTGCATCAGCACATTGGTGTGCTTTTTCCGCGTCGCACGGATAGCCAACGACTGCATAAACTGCGTGCGATACTGGTGGAAGAAATCATCAATATCGTACTCCGCGATGTTCGCCATAAAACGGCCCAATTCTCGGTAACGCTCAGGCGAGTGCGCCATCAACACTAATTTGTACCGCGAGTGGAATGCAACCAGTGCTTTTCTTGTCACGCCACTTTCGACACTGCGATATAAATCGTCTAACGCAAATAACCGGAACACAAAATTCTCACGCAGGATGGGATCATTTAATCGGCCATCTTCTTCAATCGGCAGCCACGGCATACGTTCCATTAATGCTTGGGTATACAGCCCTACCCCAGAGATATCAGAGGTGTAGCCATTTTCCCGATAGACTTTGACACGCTCCATGCCACAAGTGGGCGACTTGGCACAAACGATATAGCCACGTAGTGCTTTATGGGCCAATTCATCCGCTTTTCGTTCACTAAAGGCCACCATTTTTTCAGTATGATCTTTGCTGGCGTCTTTGGTCTCAACCAAACGAATGTCGCCCACATTACCCTTGTCTAATAAACGAATCGTCGGCCTTGGCACCGGTAAGCCGATTGCGACTTCCGGACACACAGGGACAAAATTGACATAGGGAGCGAGCTCTTTGGTCACAAACGGGCTGCGTTTATGGCCGCTATCAAAACGCACCTTTTCACCAATCACACATGCGCTAACACCAACTGGAAACGACATGCTTCACCTCTTCTTATCAAGCGGCATGAGCCGCAGAGTTGTACATTTATATTTTGTTGTACAACTCAATGTAGGCGAAGGATCACTTTTGTACAATATTTTTTATTTGTACAAGTTTACTCTGGTTCTTAATGTGCCCTCACGCAGTCCCCTTAACAGCTGCTACGCTTTACCTATCCCTTATCAAAGAGGGAGTCTCAGATTTGTCTCACTATTGATACGACTTGAGTCACTCGTGTCACATACACTTGAAGCCACCATGATATAGCTCTCACGACCATGCCCTTACAGAGAACGACACTAAACATCGATGACCGTCTCTCCATTGCGAAGCGCCCATTTCGACCTCGCGGCCGCGCTATACTCGTGATTGCGATGATCTGCTTTGCTATCCTGATTGCCACTTTTTCCTTATTTAATACCGCACAAGAACAACAACGACTGCGCACCGAGCAGCTATTAAGCGTCGAAGCAAAATCCTTTGCTGACGCGTTAACGCGTCACATGAATGCTCACCTTAATGAACTCAGTGTGCTTGCCAGCGAGATAGAAAAAAACATTCCCTCGACGTACTCGACATGGCAAGCATTAGTGCTAGCCCATCAGGGGAATGACGTTCACTTTCAAGCCTTGTTCTGGGCTGAGTCTGATCGCAAGATTCGTTGGCATTACCCCCAAAGTGACTCAGAAAAGCCCGAGCAATTCCCGTTTGACGTTGTCGGAGACGATAACGCTCAGCTTTCTCATATGGATGTAGAGTCGCTTCATAACTGGCATATTGCGCACCCTATCTATACGCAAAACCGGAATACGCCTGACTACTATCTCGGTGGCACTCTCGATATTGCAGAACATATCAGCCACCTAGCAGCCGATTATCTCGATACATTTCAGAAGCTGACGCTCTACGCTACAAGTGATGGGCGCGCCGTATTCGGGGACATACCACCTAATGGAGTGGCAACAGGACAAGTTGGGCTCACGCTAACCGGCGCTAGCCCCGAGTTTGTCGTCACATTGTGGAACAGCCCTGAATCGGAACACTTTTTATCTTTGCCAATGCTCATTTACATCTCTGGGTTGGTCGTCACGATCTTAGTAGGTATTGCCTTGTATTTAATTGAAATCAATTTGATGGCGAGAAAAGCTGAACAAGCGACCATTGCTCGACTGCAAAATGAAATCGCTCAACGCAAAGACGTTGAAAATCAGCTACATTTTATTGCTAATCATGATCCCCTCACCTATCTGCCAAATCGCCATGCACTGCTTAATCACATTCAGCACACCATTAATAAGACGCTCTCGGCAACGCGTACGCTGTCGCTGATTTGTATCGACATTGATAATATTAAGGAAATCAATGATCTTCATGGCTACCGCATTCACGATGACGTATTAACTACCATCGCCAAACGCTTACAAAATCTATTGCCTCCACAAGCTTATTTAGCCAGAACCAGTGATGAACATTTTGTCATGCTGCGCACCGATCTATCGCCTTTAGAAGCCGAGATACACGCCAAGCAGGTACGCTTGAGTGTAGAAAAAGAATGCCAAGTTCAGGGAGTGACTGTTTTACCTAGCTGCGCGATTGGTGTGGCGTATCGCTATGACACATCTATGCCGGCTCATGAATTACTACGCCACGCCGATACCGCTGCGCATCGAGCACGACAACTCGTGCACCACCGTGTGGTCGTATTTCAAATGGCGATGCGTGACCACCTTCAGCAAAAGCGCGACATCGAATACACCATTCGCAAAGCCATCCAAGGCAATGAATTGATGCTGCATTTTCAGCCTCAGGTTGATTTAAAAACGCAGCGTATCGTCGGCATTGAAGCCTTAGTCCGCTGGCAAGATGAAGGGGGGACTATCATTTCGCCTGACACCATCGTCCGTACTGCTGAAGATACAGGATTGATGCAACAACTGGGGAATTGGATCATTAACAAAGCGCTAGAGCATTATGCCATGCTACTCACTGAGGGTTGCGCACCGCCGATGCTTGCTATTAATGTCTCTGGGCATGAATTTCAAGACAGTTTTCTGGCTGATACGATTTTACAAGCCATCGAACGCCACCAAGTACCAGCAGAGCGCGTGCAAATCGAATTAACCGAGCAAGTGTTTATTGAAAATTTGGAACAAAATCAACAGACATTGCACACGCTCACCGAAGCGGGTATATCACTAGCGATTGATGATTTTGGCACCGGCTATTCATCACTGGCCTATTTGAAACATTTCCCTGTCGATACGGTTAAAATTGATCGCAGCTTTATCGACCAACTCCCCGAATGCAAAGACGATGCAGTGATTTGCCAAGCCGTGATTGGCATGGCGGATCTCTTAGGCTTGAAAGTGGTCGCAGAGGGCGTCGAACACCAAGCCCAAAAGGACTACTTAGCCCAAATCGGCTGTCGTTATATTCAAGGTCACTTGTACTATCCCGCCATGGGCGTCGATCAACTACTTACCTTACTGAAACAGCATACTCCTTACCTACGCTACTCAAATTCATAGTCAAGCAACCAATGCATATGCCCTTTACGACTCCCATCGATGGACGTCATCACAGCCCTGACATAAGGCTTCTTTGCGCTGTTTGGGCCACTGTTTTATCTGATATTCCAACTGCATGGCGGCTTGTTTGCTCATTGCAGGAGATTGCCATACCAGAGAAAGTGGCCCTTTCCCTCGCAACGCACGCGCACCTTTGCCACTGAGATGTTGTTGAAAGCGGCGCTCAACATCCGTCGACACGCCACAATACAAAGCATTGTGCCGCGTACGAACCAAGTAAACGAACCACGACTCGCTCATGTTTTTTTATTTGGATAATAGCGCGTTTAATGCCTCGCGCAGGCTGGCGACCTCTTGCTCAAGCGCATCAACCCGCGCTTCCAATGCATGCTGCGTCCCGTGAGATGGGTTTGGCACCGCGGCGTTATCTAAGCTTAGCTCTAGCGTTTCTGTTTCGGGTCTCATTTCGCTTTCAGCGCTCGCTTCGGTTAATTCACCAAATAAATGGATGTAGCGCGATTCCCGTTTACCCGGCTCACGTGCTAGCTTCATTATCCATTCGGCCTCTATCATGGCACTCAACGTGCTTTCTACTTGCTGCATATCGGCAAATTCACATAACCTTTGCGTCCGTGTGCGCAGCTCACCTGCAGTCTGTGGGCCACGTAACAACAGCACGCAAATAATCGCTTTTTCTTGATCCGTAAACGTCAAATTACCGAAAGGCGTATTACAAAAACGATGCTGATACTTGCAGACACGGCTTCCCATCCCTTCCTGTGGGCTGATAAGACGTGCATCGATAAGCGAATTTACGACGTCTAACACGTCGGCGTCGGTGAGCGCATAGACAGGCTCTCGATTACTTTTTTGATTTACCGCTGTCGTGAGTGCATTTAAGGTCAGTGGATAGTAGTCAGGCGTAGTCACTTCTTTTTCCAGCAAGCAACCGATGACACGTTGTTGATAGGGCGTTAATAGCATTGACATGATCCATGTCCTCATCGAGATAATAATCGTGTTATAGCAAGTTGGGCATAGCCGAGCAATTGCGCTCCAACTAAGTGCTGAATAATTCGGCACAAACAGGCACACAGACTGGTATCAGGATCACATGTTAGTCAGGCTTGAGTGAAAAGATCGCGACACATAGCCTGACACCAGATGATATACTGGTAGGAAATGGATTGTGGAGTACAAACTATGGGCCTGTTTCGTTCAACCCCAAACCGTAACCTTGGTTTGTCAATCGTGGCAAAAAACTGCAAGGTTGTTGGTGATATTGAGCTTGACGGAGATATCCAAATTGATGGCTTTGGTGAAGGCAATATCACTCAGGCTAATGCCGTGGTTATCTCAGCAACCGGACACTTCCGCGGTACGATTCATGCCAAGCATATTACGATTAACGGTTTGGTTGAAGGACAATGCGAAGCCGATGCGATTGACATTCTCTCGCAAGGTAAAATGAAAGGCGTGCTCAATACCGAGCAGCTCACCATTGAGAAAGGCGGCTTGCTCGCAGGTGAAAACCGTGCCACCTTGGCCACCGATACCGTCGTGCCACTGGACGACCAAACACGCAGTGAGCGTACAGAGAATAACGAAAAGAAAGACCGAAAAGCCGCAAGTCGCTCATAACGACGTGGGCTTAGCATAAAAAGTGAAGGAGAGTCGGTGCATGTCCGATACCAGCAGTACCAATATGAGTTTTGACGAGTTTTCCCCAGAACTGCAAAGCGTGATTCGTTATGAAAATGCTCCTGAAGCCATGTACACGATGATAGCCTCAGTTCATGACGCGGCAGAGCCTAGTGTGCGTGAAGCATGGGAAAAGCTCCCTGCTAGTGCGCAAAATGTGCTCGACAGTTTCGACCAGTTTCATGCTTTGGTGGCAATCAGCCAAAGTTATGTCGGGATTGATACGCTCAACGAATTGCAAAACGTCAAACTCGATGACATGTCCGAAGACGAGCAAGAGAACTACAAAGCACAGGTACTGGACGATGTGCTTAAACGTTGCGTTAAAGACTTATCCAAGCAATTAAAACAGGCGCGTTTAAAACCCGCGCTCAAGCGCGAGTTTCAATCTATCTTTCAAGTACAGTAATGCTCACACAGTAAGTCCATCGCACGATAATAAAATAAGGGCCAGTATTATACGCTGGCCCTTTTCTTTTTAAGCGCTCTTACGCTGCTGTTTTGCGCCTCGTCTGGCTCTTACTGCGCCCGCTAGCTGACGTAGAGTTAGCTCGGTGTCTTCCCAGCCAATACACCCATCGGTGATGCTTTGTCCATAAGTGAGCGACTGCCCTTCAATCAGATCTTGGCGCCCCTCAATCAGATGACTTTCAATCATGACGCCAAAGATTGCGTCATTGCCGCCAGCAATTTGTCCCGCCACATCGTTGCAAACTTCTTTTTGCTTTTGATACTGCTTGCTACTGTTCGCGTGGCTAAAATCAATCATTACCTTTTGGCGCAGCCCGGCGCCTGCAAGCGATGAACAGATCTGATCAACATCTGTTGCGCTATAGTTCGGCGCCTTGCCGCCACGAAGGATCAGGTGGCAATCATCGTTTCCTGCCGTTGCAACGATAGCAGAATGGCCGTATTTGGTTACCGATAAGAACTGATGCGGCGCGCTTGCTGAGCGAATAGCATCCGTCGCAATCTTAATATTGCCATCCGTACCGTTCTTAAAACCAACCGGGCACGACAAGCCTGATGCCAACTCACGATGCACTTGAGACTCAGTGGTACGCGCACCAATAGCGCCCCAACTGATTAAATCGGCCATGTATTGCGGCGTGATCATATCGAGGAATTCGCCTGCCGCCGGTAGGCCCATATTGGCAATATCAAGGAGGAGTTCTCTTCCTAAACGCAGGCCATCGTTAATCTTGAAACTGTTGTCTAGATAAGGGTCATTAATCAGGCCTTTCCAACCCACCGTCGTGCGCGGCTTTTCAAAATAAACGCGCATCACCACTTCCAAATCATCATTAAGCTCTTCTCGGAGAGCTTTGAGCTTGCTGGCATATTCTTTGGCAGCATTTGGATCGTGAATGGAGCAAGGGCCGACTACGACCACCAATCTATCGTCTTCGTCATTCAAAATATGATGAATAGATTGACGTGCATCGAACACGGTCTTCTCTGCTATCTCTGTAGCGGGGAATTTTTCTAATACAGCGATCGGTGGCAGCAACTCTTTAATTTGTTGAATTCTTACATCATCTGTCGGGTGTACACTCATGGGCTTAATCCTGTGCTTGCATGCAGCTTCATCGGGCTGCTTTTTCTTCATGAGCCTTTACGCTAACGTGAACACCGCCATGGTGCAAATATTTTTTTACGAAAAAAACATAGATAATTTTAGGATTAAACTTGCAGTTTCAATTTAACTTAAAATCACATATCGAACTAACAACCTGATAAACCAAAGTTGCACAGTACGATCTATGTTCTTTAAACTAGGCCCTAATTATTAAGGAGTAACCTAGTGCACTATCTAACTAAGTTTGGCTTCATATCAGCGCTGCTGTTCTCATCAGCAGCAGGAGCGACGAATTTTAACTATAACTACCTTCAATTTGACGTCCTCTCAAACCCCGGAGGGTTAGGCGCTTCGACCAAATTCGTAATCGCTGACGGCGCTCACCTTGTCGCGAGAGGTGACTCACAGTTTGAAGGCGACTGGTTTTCCTCTGTCGGAGCTGGTTTTCATGCTCCCATCAATGACTTTGTCGATATCTACGGAGAAATTGAAGGAGCTTGGCTAAAACGCCCCGAAGCGCCCCACTATGAGACAGGTGAATTAACAACAGTTATAGGTGGAGGGCTTAGAGCATGGGTAGCTCCATCTTTTGAAGCAGATACATACATAGGCTCGATTATTTTCGACAAAGATGACAGTAAAAGTATCGTTGAACTTGGTGGCCGCTTTCATTCAACAGAGACACTTTCACTCGGTGCGACGTGGCGGGCAAACGGTCTTGAAGAAAATAGGTTGATTTTTTCAGTCAGATACCTGTATTAATAGGCCACGGTCATCCACCCTATTCTTTCCTACTCTGGGTGACCGTGTCAGTGTGACCTCTCTCACTGGCTTTATCGCTATATTAAACTAACTTTATGTGAGATACGTATGCCACCTATGAAGGTGGTGTGTGTCTTGTGTGCGTGGTGATAAAACCCATGTCAGGACGTTCGCCGTCATTGTGCGTGGGAACTGTCGGAGGGTAAAACGATGGTGATGACTCAACGTATTGATGAATTTGAAAGAAAAATTCAAGAGGCCTATCAAGAAGGTAATATCGAAACCGCACATCGCTTGGAAGAGCAAGTGTCGATGTTACGTCGACGGCTTACAAAACCGGCTGCGGATTTTAAAGCCGCGAGCCAAGTTGAAGATTTTCATGAGGTAGCAGACGGCGATTACTACGACAACTAACCTCACTTCCCTCTTCAGTACGCGCCTATTCAGTGCGCGATAAATAACAAAGCCTTCTCAAAAGAGAAGGCTTTTTTACTGACAGAATGAGATTTTAAAGGGCCTAGTCAGCAAGTTATCTCGTGAGGCGCTTATTGCGCGGCACGTTCGCGGCGCACAATCCACGCAGCAGCAGTGATAAAAGCAACGACCAATGCAGTTTCCACAGCGTTTCCTATTAATAGTCAATGAATCTTGTATGCAGCCGTCTACTGCACACTCCAACCCGCATTTGCTTAACCATCAAGCAACGATTGCTGCACAGTGTACGTAATATGTAATTAAATTGCTGCAAAAAAGCACAGTTTCACCAAAGAAAAGTGAGATTTTTGGGCATCATAGCGCTAAGCAATACAAAGTTTCATTGGTGTACAAAATTTAGTGATATACAGCGAATATCTTTCTGATTGTAGCTAGCCGCCGGCATAATAGATAAAACAAAGGAGGGATACCCCTCCTTTTGTTCGATAAGCCGTATTTTGCTCTATTCTGGTTTAGGTTTTTTCCGCATCATGGGCGTATCGCCAGCAGGCACATTGTTATAAAAGCTCTTATCGCGTTTCTTAGGTGCTTTCGGCTTCGCCTTTTGAGTTGGCTTTTTACGTTTCGCAGGCCCTTTCGACTGAGGCTTGGCCGACTTTTTCTCTTTGAAACCTTTAAATTTACCCGTTAGGCCCTCAATCGCAGTGAAAGATAAGCTCAAACGCAAAAAAGCTTCAATGTTTTTAAAGCTTCGCCAGTCTTTCGGGCCAACCAATGAATAAGCCAAACCTTGATGCCCAGCTCGCCCTGTACGCCCCACACGGTGAATATATTCTTCCGCATGCTTCGGTAAATCAAAGTTGATCACCATAGAAACGTTAAGCAAGTCCAGACCACGGGATGCCACATCCGTAGTGACCAAGACATCATGAAGGCCGCGCTCAAACTCATCCATAATACGATTACGAGATGACTGGTTAAGCTCACCGCTCAAGGCAATGGCTTTATAGCCGGCTTGGTTAAATCTCTCCGCAAGACGCTCAGTGTCTGCGCGCGTTGCGGTAAAGACCATCACTTGTTTGTGCGCATTAGCTTCCATTAAGTGATCCAATAGCGCATGCTTGTGATCAAGATGATCACTCAGTACAAAATGCTGTTCAATGTCACTATGTAGCGTATGCGTTTCTCCCGCCGCAATGCGTTTAGGGGACTTAAGCAGCCCTGCAGCCATGTCTGTCACTTGCTGATGGTCCAGCGTCGCAGAAAACATGAGCGTTTGGCGTAAACGATGGTTGGCTTGCTCGTTAATGGCATCTAATTGCGCCTTGAATCCAAGATCGAGCATACGATCGGCTTCATCAAGGATCAGCATTTCCAATCCAGCTAACGACAAGTGATGCTGTTTCAGATGATCGGCAAGACGCCCAGGCGTGGCCACAACGAAAGTGGGTGACTGACGGAAAACTTTCGCTTGCTCGTTAAAGTTTTCCCCCCCCAATACCAATGCGGCTTTATGGGGTGTACCACTGGTCAGCATACGCAATTGCCCATACACTTGCTTTGCCAACTCTCGTGTTGGCGCGAGCACCAAAACACGTGGGTCGCGACGACTGAGAGGTTTAGTACGTAGCACGCGCTGCATCGCCGGCAATAAAAAAGCCAGCGTTTTCCCTGAGCCCGTTTTTGAGGAGGCCAACAGATCCTTCCCGGCCATAACAACAGGAATCGCCTGTCGCTGGATATCGGTTGGCTTTTCAAATCCACGGTGGGCAATGAGCGACAGTAAACGTCTATCTAATCCCAGATCGTCAAATTGCAAGGTATTACTCCAATGGTATTTCTATGACAAAGCGCGCAGTAGCGCCATTTAAGGTCGCGAATGCTACCATACTTTACAACAAAACACTGCACTAAAAACGGGTGCAACACGCGTTGAGGATAGGGATGAAAGAGACAATTTACCACCAATGGAAACGCCTGTCGTTGGTAGAGACACAAACCGTATTGCCGGATGGGCGTCCTCATCGGCATCATGTCATTCGCCATCCAGCCGCGGCAGTCATTTTACCCATACTTGAGGATGGCCGCCTTGTGTTGCTCAATCAATTTCGACCCGCGGTTAATCAATGGTTGCTGGAAGCGCCCGCTGGGACTTTAGAGCGTGATGAATGCCCGCTAGAAGGTGCAAAGCGTGAGCTTGAAGAGGAAACGGGCTACCAAGCCACGTCGTGGTACTCGCTGGGCTCTGCACTCCCTGTGCCTGGATTTTGTGATGAAGTTCAGCACTTCTATCTGGCTTCTGGCCTCACCCAGACTGAAATGAATCTGGATGATGATGAGTTTATCCAACTCCGTCTGATGACCGTGGCCGAAGCAAGAGCACGCATTGCGGCAGGAGAGATAAACGACAACAAGACCGTTGCCCTTATTGCACGTGCTGATTATCAAGGTTTACTGCCACAGCCTCAATCTTAGCTATCCACTCCGCATTGTTGTTAATGAAATGTTGACGCCGCAGTGTAGCAACGAGTAGCTTGAACAGGTATGACCAGATTAACAAGGAGTGTGTATGTTTTCTTCCCCTTTGGCGCGCGCTAATCAGCACCTTTCGCTGTTTGGGTTTCTCAAAGTTCCTATGATTGGTTGGTGTCGGCCCAAGATTCTTGCCATTGACGATCAGCACGTACAGATGAGAATCCCATTAGGACGCCGGACTAAAAACCACCTAAACAGCATGTATTTTGGCGCGCTAGCAGTAGGTGCCGATGTGGCTGGCGGTTTTCTTGCCATGGCGATGGCCGAGCAACACGGGATTAAAATCAGTCTCGCTTTCAAAGCAGTCACGGCAGATTTTCATAAGCGCCCAGAAGACGATGTGATTTTTACCTGCCTCGATGGGCAAAAAATCCAAGCCATGATCCGCGAAACCATCGAAACCGGTGAGCGTGTCAACCAGCCTGTCACCATTGTGGCTACCTGCCCCACGCTTCATGGCGATGAGCCGATGGCAACCTTTGACTTAACCCTATCCCTCAAGCAAATTAGTTAGTTTCTCTTTATTTATCGTAAAGCAGCCTTACCGTTTCGGTAAGCTGCTTTGCCATGCCAACTCAACCTCTTACGCTCTCTTTTTGGCAATCAAATAGTTACATTTAGCATCCGGTTTGAGTGTGACTGCTCTATAAAAGTCTTACTCAGCATATTGACATTTAACTATCGCGCTTCTGATGCCCCTTAGCGACGTAATTCACCGAGTTATTAACTGTTTTTGTGGATAGTTCTGCAGTTATCCACAGCCTCAACCTTGAGACACTGACATAAAAAAAGCACCGCGGTTGCGGTGCTTAGTCGTATCAGGCATTACGGTGATAATGGATTTGATAAAAAATCCGATACAGTACAGGCACCACAATCAGTGTTAGCACGGTCGCAAAGCCCAATCCAAACATGATAGTCACTGCCATTGGGCGGAAAAATACATCCGGTAACAACGGCAGCATCCCTAAAATGGTCGTCACCGCAGCCATACAAACCGGACGAACACGACTTACTGCCGCGTCCACGACCGCTTGGTAGCGCTGTTTGCCACTGGCAACCTCTATATTGATTTGGTCAATCAATACAATCCCATTTTTCAGCAGCATACCACTTAGGCTCAAGAAGCCGAGTAATGCCATAAATCCGAACGGCGTATTCAGTAAGAGCAGACCCGTGGTCACCCCGACAACTGCAAGCGGCACGGTTAACCAAACAATTAACGACTCTTTCACCGAGTTAAACAGCAGTATGGTTACCAAGAACATAAAGAGGTAACCCAGAGGCATAATACTAAACAGCCCTTCCTTCGCTTCTGTGGATGACTCATGCTCACCGCCCCATTCAATACGGTAGCCCTCAGGAAGAGGAATCGACTCAATATCACTGCGGACCCGCGTCAATAAAGTTGCCGCCGTGACGCCACCCAATGGATCGGGGTCAGCCATCACGGTTAGCATGCGTTTGCGATTTTTACGCATGATGATGGGGTCTTCCCAACGAAGGTCATAGTCGAGGATCACCTGTTGCAAAGGAATATAATCTTTCAGCACAGGGCTCCAGATCTTCATCCCTTCGAGGGTATTAATATTGACGCGCTCCTCATCCGGCAAGCGGGCCACAATGGGCATTAAATTGGTGCCATCACGATACACGCCAATACGTTTGCCACTGAAGGTCATGGTTAAAAGATCGTCCACGTCTTTTTTGGTAATCCCGTAGCGACGCGCTTGGCTCTCGTTAAACTCAGGTTCGAGCACTTTGGTACGTTCGCGCCAATCATGACGAATATTGACGGCATCTGGGTCTTGATGAAGACGCGCTTCCACCTGCTTAGCAATAGCTCGCAATTCCGTCGGCTCAGGTCCGATAATCCGCGCTTCAATTTTTGACCCCGAAGCCGGCCCTAAAGTGATCGGTTTGAGCTTAAGTTGAACATTCGGATATTGCTGCTGAATATGTGCACGCACCAGTCCCATCGTGGGTTTTACATGGGCATACTCATCCACACGGACGATCAGCTCACCATACGCGGCGTAAGTTTTCTCTGGTGAATAGGTCAACATAAAGCGCTGAGACCCTTTCCCAGCACTGGTCGATACATAGCTCACCCCTTCTTGTTCACTCAACCAGCTTGAGACATCATCCAAGGTGCCTTGGGTCGCCCGAATATCTGTCCCTTCAGGCAGCCACAAATCCACCATGAACATCGGTGTGGTTGAGTCAGGGAAGAAAGATTGTTTCAGATGGCTAAACCCGTAAACACTGGCTCCCAGCGCAATGACCATGACAACTAGAGTCAGATAGGCATGATGCATACAAAACGATAAGAATCGTTTATAAATCACAAACAGCACGCCATTGTAGGGATCCGATTGCTCATCGTCCTCGGAGACGGTGGTTTCTTTGAAAAACATGCTGGCAAAAAAGGGCGTCAGCGTAATGGCTGTAAACCAACTGAGCATCAAGGAGATCAGCAGAACCGTAAACAAGGTGCCGCAATACTCACCGGTTGCATCTTCAGATAAACCAATCGGCGCAAACGCTGTAACCGCAATCACGGTCGCCCCCAACAAAGGCCACTTGGTCTGAGTGACAATATCGTGCGCGGCCTGCATTCGCGTTCGGCCGCGTTTTAAGCCGACTAATATACCTTCAACCACCACAATGGCGTTATCCACCAGCATGCCAAGCGCAATGACCAAGGCACCGAGTGAAACACGCTGTAAATTAATATCGAAGTAGCGCATAAACACGAACGTGCCCAGCACGGTTAGCAGTAACACCAAGCCAATTAAAAGGCCCGAGCGCAGTCCCATAAAAAAGAGCAACACGATAATAACGATCGCCACCGCTTGCCCAAGACTAGACACAAAACCGCTGACCGAGTTGTCGACTTCATCGGGCTGGTTATACACATGATGCACTTGAATACCAACGGGCTGATTATCATTGAGCTCCGCCAAACGTTTATCGACGTTCTTCCCAACTTCCACCACATTGACGCCATCCGCGAATGAAATACCCACTTGCAGCGCCTGCTGACCGTTATAAGACAGCACTTGGCTAGGGACTTCTTGGTATCCCCGTTTTACATCCGCAACGTCGCGCAGATAAATCAGCCCTTGTGAGCCCGCTTCGGTGAGGATCAAGTTGCCCAATTCATCCACAGACGAGAACTCGCCGGTAGGGTGAATACGAATATACTCATCCCCCACTCGTACAGCTCCCGCATTGCTCACCAGGTTTTGGGTTGCCAGCAGGTTAAATAAGGTATTAGGAGAAATACCCAAGCTGCTCAAACGCTGAATCGACACCTCGATAAAGACTTGTTCCTGTTGCGTACCCGTCACTTGTACTTTGCCCACCCCTTGGACTAATTCAAGCTCACGACGCAAATAATCCACATAGTCTTTAAGCTCGCTATAGCTATATCCGTCACCGGTTATCGCCAATAAAATTCCGTACACATCACCAAAGTCATCCATCACTTGTGGCGGGTTCACGCCGGGAGGAAGTTGTCCCCGTGCATCGTTCACTTTTCGGCGCAGCTCATCCCATATCTGGGGAAGATCATCGGAACGATATTTGGGTTTCATTTTAACCGTGATCTGTGAAAGGCCACGACTGGAAATAGAGCGAACTTCATCGACATAGGTAAGCTGCTGTACCGCTTTTTCAAGCGGATAAGTGACCTCTTCTTCAACCTGCTGCGGCGTTGCACCAGGATAGCTGGTGATGACCATTGCATCTTTAATGGTAAAGGCCGGATCCTCTAAACGCCCTAGCCCCAAAAACGCGATGGTACCCCCAATCAAAAAGATCAGTGTAATCATCCAACTGATAACTTTGTTTTGAATAAAATAACCTGCCACGCCTTGCTTCATGATCTCTTTTCCTCTTGTGACGCGAGCTGTACGGTTTGCCCATCGGCCAGTTGATTCGCGCCGTCAACAACAATGCGATCACCCTGTTTCAACCCTTCAACCACTTCAATCCGGTGACCGTGAATGCGCCCCATCTCAATCTGCTGCTTGTGCACGGTATTGTCCTCAGCATTCAAGAGCCATACATAACTGTGCTCGCGATCAAGCGGGTCACCATCTTGGTTAAACACCGCTTCTATCGGTATAGAGAGCCCTGTACGGGTTAACTGCAAGCCTTGACGAGAAATACTGACTTGAACGGGCATACCATCGAGAATGAATTGTTGCTCTGGCATCGGCATCGTTAAGGTCACCACAAAGGCACCGCTTTGCGGATCCGGCTCGGCGGTATATTCGTCGATCGACGCCTTGAAGGTATTGCCTTGTTGGGTAATCACTTCGGGGACCAATCGCGTTTGCACCGATTGCGTGTTTACACCGGCATTGCGACTAAACAAAATATCAGGGACTTGAATACGAATGTCGGCACGTGTGGCATCGTGGATATTCATGATCGCTTGCCCAGGGGCAATGGTTTCAAATGGCTCCACACTGACACGAGAGATAACGCCATTTTCCGGTGCTTTCAGCTCAACGTAAGATAAATGCAGCTTCGCGAGTGCCAATTCTGCTTGCGCAATTTCGCGCTGTGCTTTTAGCTCATCAAATTGTGATTGAGCCAGCATACCTTGTTCAACCAAGGGTGCCGAGCGACGATATTGAGCATCCGCGACATCAAAGCGCGCACTGGCGTTCTCGACCGCTAAGCGATAGTCCGTTGGTTCAAGTCGCGCCAGTACATCGCCTTTCTTGACCAGATCACCCGCTTTTACGTTAATTTGCTGCACCTCACCGGGAACCCGAAACGCTAACGTTGCTTTATCTGCCGCGGCGGCCACCGCAGGGAAAGTAATACGTTCATCTTGTTGCTGATGGTGCACCGTAAAGGTTGTCACCACCGGCGTTGTCACCTCGCGAGGAGCTGACTCAGGCTGGCACGCCGAAAGGAGCAATACACCGAGCCAAATACCCAAGAGTTTTGTGATTGCTTTCATAGTCCACGCTCCTTCACCCAAGCTCGTACCCGATCGCCCTCTTGAAGCGCACTCGCGCCTGTCGCGACAATCACATCGCCATTTCCAAGGCCTTCGCTCACTTTGCCATCCTCTAAACGAATGGGCGTGAAAGACACAACACCTTGCGGGTCGACTCGCCAGACACCAAGATTTTCCCCTTTCTTGATCATTGCAGAGGCAGGAATGGAGGTCTCTGTATCTGTCGGTATGGTGACACTCACCTTCGCTGCCATTCCCGGCAAGACATTCACGGCTTGTGGCCGCATCAAGCTCACTGTGACGCGATAAGACGCTGTTTTCGTGTCCGCTTCTGTATCCATTTCCTTAAGCTGGGCAGGAAAGCGACGGTCGCCATACGCATCAAACGTCACAAATGGCGTTAACTGCTCCGCTTGCTGACTAAAATAATGGAAGTAACGCTCAGGTAACTGAAAGCTGACATTGATAATATCTTTCGACTGAATGTGGAGAACGGGCTCTTGAGCTCGGGCAAACTCATTGACCTCTTTCATTCGCAAAGACACGGTACCGGAATAAGGTGCTTTTAGCTGCGTATAATTCACATTCGTCTGCGCTTGCTCTAAACCCGCAGCTGCTTCACTCAAGGCGGAGCGCGCTTCGTCAAAGCGCTGCTCAGATATGACTTTGTCGTTATGTAGACGTTCTGCGCGATTGAACTGCACCTGAGCAAGCTGATACTGTGCCTTGGCCTTGTCTAGCTGCAGACGATATTGCTGGCTATCTAGCTCCGCTAAGCTATCGCCTTGATTCACATCCATACCTGCTTTCACCGGCATGCTCTCTATCACGCCTGATACACGAAAGGAGAGTAATGCCTTGTCATCGGCTTCAACTTGGGCGGGAAATTGACGGGTAATCCCTTCATGACCGATAGCTACCGTCAACAGCTTAGCGGGCCGAGCTGGCGTATCGGACGGTGCAGAGGTCGCCTGGTCCCCACAGCCACTAAGTAGCAAGGTGGCGGCGCAAACCATCACAGCACTTTTGTTCATCTGCCTTTCCTCACAATAAAACCTAGTACTCGACTCGAGAGGCAAGCACTAGGTGTTTGATTGGTCTTTATTTTTTAATCTAAGTTGACACGTTATCCATGCTAACGAGCATGACGGGATGTATCAAGGTGTTTCCGGTAGGCTCGAGACCTGCTCAACAATAGCTTGGGTGTGTTCACGAATTGTCGGTAAATAGCCCTTCAATGTTTCAGTATCATCTGTTTGTGACTTCTCAAGCTCCAAGCAAATCCCCGAAAGCGCATTCGCACCTATCATTGCCGCCGCGCCCTTCATTTTATGGGCGAGCTTTTTAACAGCGACGACATCTTGCTCATCGAACGCCGCTTCCATTTTTTCTAAGTCATTGCTCTGATTATTCACATACTTATCAAGGATCATTTTCACCAGATCCATGCTATCACCCACCTGCTCTTTGACATGAGCAATATCGACGGGAGGCTCAGTAGATTTCATGGTTGCCGCTCCATTCACACGATGACCGGGATCAGGTTCAATATCTGTATTTATGTCTTTGTCATACTCGCTGGTGTGTTTACCTGCCGCCAAAGCGTTTTCATCTAAGTCTTCCAAATCCAGCTCATCGTTATCGTGCTGATCGTCATAATGGACTGCATCGTTGCTGGAATAGAGGATCAGCAGCTCAATCAACTGATCTTTGCTAAAAGGTTTGGCCAAATGCCCATTCATACCAGCGTCCAAGCAACGCTCTGCGTCCCCCGACAACGCATTCGCGGTTACCGCAATAATCGGTGTGTGCTTATCAAATTCACGAATACGACGCGTTGCTTCAAAGCCATCCATTTCTGGCATTTGACAGTCCATTAAAATAATATCGAAAGGTGTTTTTTTATGCAGTTCAAGTGCTTCTTTGCCGTTCTCAGCCAGCGTACGCTTGCAACCTAGTTTGGCAAGAATAATATCGATTAAGTCTTGGTTGACTAAGTGATCCTCCGCGACCAAGACATTTAAATCAAAGCGAATATTGTCGTACTGTCCGACTGCTGCAAGATTGTCATCAAGATCCGCCTCATCAGACGTCAGCACCCGATACAACTCGCTGTAATTAATCGGGCATGTCAACGTCTGCATGCCTGTATCGTGATGCCCATTGTGGCTAATGGCGATACTTTTAGCGACTTTGCCCACCAGATGCTGACAGCTCTGCATCTTGTCTTGATCAATCATCAAGGTTAGCTGTTCGCTATCTCGCGTATCAACTTGCGCCCCCTCAGTAACAGTGACAAACGAGACAGACAGGCGATCGAGATATGCTGCCAATGTTGTGGTGAGCAAATTATCTTCTGATACCAAACAGACTTGCTGAGCTTTCTCTTCTGCGCTCAGTTCATAACCATCAAACAGTGTGTGCGGTGAGTCGGTGAAGGTAATAGGCACGGTAGACACAAAGGTCGTACCTTTATTTTCTTCACTCCGAATAGTGATATCACCCTCCATCAATCGGAGCAATTTACGACATACTGGCAAGCCCAAACCTGTCCCTTGATAAGAGCGCGAATACGAGTTATCCACCTGAGTAAAGTTTTCAAAGATAGCCTCATGGCGATCTTCTGGGATCCCGATCCCCGTATCTTCCACTTCCATGACAAGATTCGTGACTTCGCCATCTCTCACTTGATACAAGCGAACATAAATATGCCCTTGCTTAGTAAACTTCACCGCATTGCCGACTAAGTTGATAATCACTTGTTTATAGCGGACCGCATCGAGTTCAATATCACATGGCATACGAGGATCAATATAACAATGGAGTCGCAACTGTTTTTCTGCCGCTTTGGCAGTGAAGATGCTTAAGGATTCGTGAACAAGATCAGCCACATTGAGTACTTGTTTAGAGAGCGTCATTTTACCGGCTTCGATTTTGGTCAAATCGAGCACATCGTTGATGATGTTTAATAGTGCGGTAGAGGAATGCTGCAAGGTGTCGACGAAATAGCGCTGCTGTTGCGTCAGTGGCGTCTCAATCAATAAATTCGACATCCCTACAATGCCATTCATCGGTGTGCGAATTTCATGACTCATCATCGCTAGGAAATTAGTCTTTGATTCATTGGCGCGTTCCGCTTGTTCTTTCGCTCTCGCCATCTCTTTAGAGATCATGTCGTTCAAGTTTTTCTGTTGAACAAAATGAATCATTGAGCTCAGGCTCGACAAAATCGGATCGATCCAGCTTTGTAACTCATCATCATAGGTGGTTGATTCATCGAACAAACAAACCACCCCTACAAGTTGGTTCGACATGTACAGCGGTAACCCTAACACATTGATGATCATTTTTTGGTTATTGCCAGCAACACCCGCCATTTGCAGGCTCCGTTTACTTTGCTTGGTCTCAATGATTTCAATCAACAAGTTACGAACAAACTCATCGCCTACGTAACCATTTTGGATCAGACGAGTCTGAGCAAGCACATGATAAGGTAAGCCCGCATACTCGGGTTCGTCATTGCCACCTACTTCAACAATAATGCCATGATTGCTTTCACCAATACGCAGCAAGATTTTGAGCACATCATGGAAGCTTTTACTGAAATCCTCTCGAATCAGAAATTTGTCTTGCAAGCTCTTCATAGCGGAGAACAGCTCCGCCCCTTTAGAGACTTTTTGTTTATCGAGGTGTTGTTCGGTGATATCGCGAATAATGGCTACATTCAGCGCGCGTGGGTCTTCGTCTTTGATGGGGGTGGATTTCACCTGCACCACTCGCTCTCCGTTCTCGGTTTCTATTTCATAAGAGCGATTGGTCTTGCCATTCAAATCGTAAAGTGCCTGTGAAAAATAAGCGCGCGAGTTGGGCTTAACGCGTGACACAATGGCTGACAATGTGATGGCTTCATCCGGGACAGACTCAAGCTCAAACAGCCGCTTAGCCGAGTCGTTAATAGTAATGATGGAATGTTTTTCACCCAGCACCAAAAGTGCATCGGTATAACTATGAATAACAGTATCGAGGTAGGCGCGGCTTTGCTCTGCTCGGCTGATTTGCTTAGCATATTTCCAAATAAAGAAACCCACCAGCAAGTTCAGCAGAACGATTTGGGTCGTCGTCCTTAATATCTCGGTATTAAGCTCCTTATCAATATATCGACTATCTCGATAAATAATCAAATCACCCACTTTAATCGAGCGACTGCGATCATCGTATTCAAGTGGAATTGTCAACTGACTCAATTCAGAATCTGCGCGCGTCCCTTTTGAATCCGTAACATAACGAAACTGACCATTGGCATCGATAAGCTCCAATCGATGGACATAGCGGGAGCCCATTTCACTATTAAGATCGTTTTGGACATTCTCAAAATCATAGTTCCACATTAGTGTCGGCAAACGCTGTTTTAGCCGTTGGCTAATGGATGTCAAATCCTGATTCATATCCGACTCTAAGCGTGATTTCGCAACATAATAGTTATAAAAGCCAAATCCACCTAGCAGCAGTGTTGCCAACACAATCAAAACGATAGCTAAGCGCATTCCCACTCGATTCATACTTATACCTGCATGGTTGCGGCCAGTGTTTGCGTTTGCTCCCGCGCTTTCTCAAACGCTTTCAACACGATACGCTCTTTTAGTGTGAGTTTTTCACAGCGTTTCGACACCCAATCCCAATGAGCATGTTCGATATGCTTGCATAATTCCAACAAAGCGCCGTAGTGGCCATGTTGTGACAACAAGGCTTGCTTAGCTTCCTTACTCAAATCGAGATGACTCACCACATCTTCCATCGGGCACCCCAACATGGCATCTAAAAAAGAAAAAGCACCAACCAGAAAACCTTCATCAGCATCGAGTCCTTTCAACATGGGTGCAGTTTGTTGCATAAAAATTGCGCGCAAAATCGCTGCGTTCTGTAAATGTAAACACTCCTGATGATTCATGTTGGACATGATTAAGAGAGAGATTAGTCGGCGCAATGATTCTAAACCGAGGTAAACGACCGCTTGTTTCGGATTAGAAATGCTCTTTTTCTTGGACTTGGCCAACACATTGGCGCTGGTGACAACTTTATAAAGCAGGGACACATCACGCGATATCACGTCGGTGATTTCGTCAATGTCATAGGGGCTTCGATTAATTATTATACAGGCATCCAGCAAGGTAATAACGGATGGTGCAACATCACCTTGACGACGGATGACGGGCTGTTCAAAAAAGTAGCCTTGAAACAAGCTAAATCCAAATTGCTGCGCCAGTGTAAACTCTTCTTGCTTCTCCACTTTTCGAATTAAAAAACGGATATCAGGATAATCAGAGATGGTTCCAACCCAGCGCATGGGGTCGTCACGATCCATATCTACACTCACAAGGTTAAACAAGTTGATATGCTCCATCCAGTGATTTGAAAACACTGCACTGGATGCGAGTAACATAAAGCCCGCTTTTTTATAGGCTCTAAGCTTATTTAATAGGAGAGGCGAGGGTTTTGTTTTCTCACTGATACAGATTACAAGACGCGTCACCGGCATCGAAAGTGGTAACTCGTCAAGTAAGGCTGTTTCGGAAAAGCTCACCACATAACGCAACTGGTCGTCCAATTCATTGCCAGACAGGAAGTTGGCACTTAGTATTCTTGATGTGGCTGTGTCTTCATCAATTGACGGAAACTTGTTTTCTAGGCCTTCACGGAAAAGCAGCTCACTTCCCCAGTGCTGCTGTCGATCATCGAAAATAGGCTGACACGAAAAAAAGGTTTCACTCACGATGTTAACCCCGCAAATTAGATCCCTTTAATAAACGTAGACTAATCGCGCCAACCCTGATGATTTTTTCTGATTGAACTGAGTAAGTTAAGCGCTAATCGCATCTAACCGATAGCCGCGCCGTATTACGGTATTTGCATCTCCGCCGACCCAAGCACGTTGATGACCTTGCGCATCGACTTTGACCACAGCAGACAGTAGCGATCTCGCCCCAATATGTTCACCCTGCTCGAAAACAARCCGATTGTGCGTACCCTGATACTCAGTCAAGTACGCCGCTAGGGCGGCAGCGGCGCTTCCGGTAGCCGCTTCTTCATCCACCCCGACCAAAGGCGCAAAGTTTCGACAACACGCAGTGATATCCGACTCGTGGGGAGATAAGGCAAACGCATGCACCCCAACGCAATCGTACGCCTCCGTCAGCGCAATAACCGCCTCCCTGTCTTGTGACATCCGGGCGAGTGCATCGAGGGACGCAAGCGGCAGAATGATACTGGGTCCACCCGCGGAGACGACTTTGACAGGCAATCCAGTCGATAGGATATCTTTACTATCTATGTGAAACGCATCGGCAATCACCTTTTCATTCGGCCCGTCACTGAGGACTGGAATTGCCGTCTCAAAGTTAACTTTTCCCGAATCCAAGATGGAAACTCGCAGGACGCCAGCCCCAGTTTCTTGCGTGTAATCGCCAGCCTCAAGTGCACCCAACTGCCAAAGCGCAGAAAATGTTGCCACAGTGGCATGCCCACAAAACGCGACCTCATGGGTCGGGGTAAAGAACCGTAATCTGACATCAGCATGCTCGCTATGACAAATAAACGCCGTTTCTGGATAGCCGAAGTCTGTTGCAATCGCCTGCATTTGTGCATCATCCAACACATCTGCATGCCTAACAACACCGGCGGGATTCCCCCCCTGCCCTTGTGCAACGAATGCATTCAGGTGATAGAACTCAACAAATCTGTCCATCATTGCTTCCTCGCGATAGCCGCTGTGTGCGGGTTTCCATTTAAAGGCTAGCGTCRTTTAACACAACCCCCTGCACGCCTTGTGCTCCTTCCATCCTATGCGCTTATACTAAAGTATGACAATAAAAACTTGTGACATATGCCAGACAGGCACTAAATAAATCAGAGTATTAGGCTAAGACTACTCCAAAACGTGTGCCAACAGGCGTTTAAAGAAATCGCGAGAGGGCATTATCTTCATGAACACTTTAGACGGTTAACTACGGCATAAAGTGACCATTATGCCAGCGAACAATCATCAATCAGGCACGCGATAAACCAAGATATGGTAGGCTTGTCAGTAAACTTTTTAATACCGTATGAGATGTAAACTTATGGACCCTTTACAGCATATTGCCGATGACGCGCCCGAGCATGAGCCGGACACCTTGCCATCGCTCGACGAACAAAAAGCGATTGTGGCAAAACTCAAAGCCCTTGAGGAGAAAGGTGAGCTCACTGACGAAATTCTCGCGCAGTATTTTGCCGTTAAGCAAAAAGACACAAGCGATGAAGAAGAGTAAGAACAACACGAAAACGTGACCGCGTCACTTTTAAAATTTATCTTCTTCTACGAAGAAAATGCCGAGGTATTATAATGAAAGGCATTAGCGGCGCAGGGTTGACACTTGCGTGGCTGGGATAGACAGAAGATTATCGACACTGATACGCCCCGAGATCACTCTCGGGGCTTTTTTTGGTTTACTCAGGGGCAATGCCGTCGGTTTTCGCCGCACAAATAAAATCATTTTTGTGCAGGCCTTTAATCTTATGCGACCACCAAGTCACGGTCACTTTACCCCACTCCAGCAAGATAGCCGGATGGTGGCCTTCTTGCTCAGCCAGCTCAGCCACTTGGTTGGCAAACGCCCACGCCAACTTGAAGTTGCGGAAGGTGAACTCACGTTCGAGCTGATCAATCCCATCTCGTGTTACTTTGCGCCACTGCGGAATGTCTTTAAGCAGCGCCGGCATTTCCTCAGCACTGACCAAAGGGGCATCAATATTACAGGCTTCACATTTCAACTCAGTTAGTTCAGACATGTTGCGTTTCCTTTTGCTGTTCTGTCTTTTTCGGTTTGGGCGGGAACAAAGGCGCATGAAGGCCTAGTTCCATGGCTTGATGCACATCAGCAATCAAATCACGTTGGCTGATGGCAAATAAATCGTCAATCGACTCAATGGTAAAGTAAATGGGTTGCATAATGTCAATCCGATATGGCGTGCGCATGACATCTATCACTTCTAAAGGCTTACGCACCGCTTTGTCGCTATTAAAGGCGTACTCGGTCTCCGCTGGCGAAGACAAGATCCCGCCGCCATAAATACTACGATTGCCTTGCGAGTCACTGAGTAAACCAAACTCAACCGTAAACCAATATAAGCGTGCAAGATAAACGCGCTCTTTGGGCGTGGCCTTTTGACCTAGCTGACCGTACATATGGGTAAACTCAGCGAACGCTGGGTGAGTCAGCATCGCACAGTGACCAAAAATCTCGTGAAAGTAATCCGGCTCTTGCAAATAATCGAAATCGTCTTTAGTGCGCAAAAACGTCGCCGCAGGGAATTTCTTATCCGCCAGCAAGGCGAAAAAATGGTCAAAATCGATCAATGCAGGCACAGGAGCCACTTGCCAACCTGTTTCTCGCATTAACACGGCATTCACATCTGGGATCTGTGGTACCGTGTCATGCGGCAAATCCAGCATTCGCAACCCGTCGAGATATTCCTGACATGCTTTGTCCTTGATACATGCAAGCTGCCGCGTAACTAGCTGGCGCCATACATCGTTTTCTTGTGCCGACCAGGCTACACGACCCAGCTCATCAACTGGTTTGGATTCGTATTTACTCTGTTTCACGTTCACCGCCTTGTGTCGTTGTCTGGCGTAAAAATCGCGCGTAAACAGCGGCCCTTAGCCTTACGCAATGTCTCCGTTACTCACAGATTACGTCGACTTTGCCGAGAAAATCATCTCTTCATCGCGGTTTTAATTTTACCTTTGCGTAACATTTATTTTACATTACACATCCGAAAGGCTGCTGCTTTAGCCAATGCTTCACCCTCGAGGGATCCGCGTGCTTGCATAGCTCGTAGTATCTTGAAAAGACCTGACTGCAAGGACGAGTGATGAATTTACAACTGAGCGAACTGATAAATTACGACAACATTGACAAGATTCAGATCCGTGGCATTGATGGCATGTTATATCAAGCTATCGCCTTTTTACGTCACGGCGATACGGTGGAGCAGAAGCTAATTTATCAAGGCGATAAACCCTATTTATCTCGCAGCTTGCTGGCGGTAAAAGATGATTTTGAATGGGTTAATGCCGCGCAATACGTGCTAGTCACTGACACGGCATATGATGAAATGATAGGGCTTGGCACGGAAAAGCCTTTGTCGACCCTCGAGCAGCCATTGCATTGGAAATAACGCAACAATGCCCCAACCTATGGGGCAATTTCTTCCCCGTCCCACGCAAACAATCGACCCGTATGACGACTGTCGAGGCCATCCAACACCGACAACAAATAGCCAGCCGATTGAGCCGGGCTGAATAACTTGCCTGGCTTAACATTGGCTTGGAATGGCGCGGATAAATGGCTATCGACCGTCCCCGGATGCAGGCCAACCACGGTTAATGATTTGTCTTGGCGGCCAAGCTCAATACTCATGCACTTGATCAACATGTTCACCGCCGCTTTACTTGCGCGATAGGCGTACCAACCGCCCGCACGGTTATCACTGATACTGCCCACGCGCGCCGATAAAATGGCAAGCTTCGCCTCGGCGTTGCGTTTCAATTTGGGCGCGAGGTGCTTGCTCAATAGCAGCGGCGCGACGGCGTTGACGTCAAAGAGCTGATGCATGGCCTCACTACTGCACGCCGCGAGCCGCTTTTCTGGGCTGACCGCATCGTCATGCAACATTCCCGAGGCAATGATCACCGCATCTAAGCTGTTGTCGTCGATGTGCTCGGCCGCTGCTTGGATTGATGCTTCATCGCAAATGTTTACCGCCACAGGCACCACCTTTTCACTTATTTCGGCAAGTGGCGCGGGGTGACGCCCTAGGGCGAAGACTTGCTGAATGGATGGCTTGTCGAGCAACGCGCGGCAAAAAGCTTCACCAATCGCGCCACCTGCGCCGACAACCGCCACTCGCTGCATGGAATCACTGTTCATTCTCTTGGCTCCTCAAACAAAAAGAGATGCAAACTGCATCTCTTTAGTTAGGGATGAGGCGATCCTGTCGATCACCGTGTGTTAAAACTATAGCTTACGCAGCACAACCATTAGGTAGAGCCCGCCAATCAAGGAGGCAATGATCCCTGCTGGCATTTCTTGCGGATATAACCATTGTCGTCCGAGCCAATCAGCAAACAGCATCAATCCCATGCCAATCAATCCGGCGGTGATCATATGCGCCCGAGCATTTTTCGCTCCCCAGCTACGCGCAATATGTGGCGCCATCAAGCCGACAAAACTGAGCGGCCCCACCACCAAGGTAGCACTGACGGTCATGACCGCGACGAGGGCCAGCAACAGCATGCGGGCACGCCCTACCTTAACCCCCAACGATTGAGCCGTTTCGCCACCGAGCGGCAAAATATCGAGCCAACGCTGGCACATTAATCCTAGCGCCACCAGCACGGCGGCAACCAAGGCCAGTGTGGTCACCGTACTGTCAGTCACATAGTAGGTTGAACCTGAAATCCACGCGAGCACTTGATATGCGCGAGGATCGCCACCTGCCATCAAAAAGCTTTGTACTGCTTGCATCAGAGCGGCTATGGCGACGCCTGTAAGCAATACCTTTTCTGGCTGAAAGCCGGTTTTGCGATTAAGCAGCACAATCAACGCCAAGGTTGCCCCCGCACCGATTAAGCCGCCGACATATAAGCTCAGCATAGATGCGCCCATGCCAGCAAAAATAGTGACAATCAGTCCCAGCGCCGTACCGGCACTGATCCCCATCACTTCAGGGCTCGCCATCGGGTTAGCACTTAAACGCTGAAGCACGGCACCCGCAACAGCAAGCACACCACCCGCCAATGCCGCGGCCAGCAACCGTGGCAAGCGCCATTCCAACAAAGACCAATCGCCGCTGAGCGCCAGCCACTGCCAGCCCTCACTTTGACGCGATACGGTGGCAAAAATCACCACACCCAACACCAGTAACATCAGCGTTCGGCCTAGTGGCCAATCCTGACGTGGTGCGGACGTACCGGCATGCATTTGTTGGCGTTGACGATTCCCCAGTGACACCCGTGGTAACAACCACAAAAGAAGAGGCGCTCCCAAGGCTGCCGTCGCCGCCCCCGTGGGCACCATCATAGCCCGGCGGCCGGGTAACAGCTGGACAGCCAAATCAGTAGCTGCCAATATCAAGGCACCTAAAATCATCGCTAGGCCCAATCGGGTGATGAGCTTGCGTGCGCCACATAAGCGCGCAATCGCGGGCGCGGCGAGACCGACAAAGCCAATCACGCCAATCAAGCTAACTACCCACGCGGTCAGTAGCACCGATAGCCCTAGAGCAATCACACGGATTTTCGCCAGTGATACGCCCAAGCTTTTCGCCCCTTCATCCGAAAGACTCAAGACGTTGAGCGGCTTTAATAAGGCAAGGATCAACACGACCGCCAATCCAACACGTGGCAATAAGGCTTGCACACTGTGCCAGTCGGTTTGCACCATCGAACCCGCGCCCCACACCATCATGCCGTGCAGCGCTTCTTGATTCATCAACAGCAGCACGGTGCTGAGCGCGCCGCAGTAAAGGTTTAAAATCAAACCCGCGATCACCACTACGGTGGGCGATAGGCCGCGTCGCCACGCTAGCGCAAATACCACCAACATGGTCAGCACCCCGCCAGACATCGCCACCATCGCGCTCGACCAAGTCAGTAGCCAAGGGGCATAAAGCGTCGCAAGCATCAGCGCCAAGCTAGCGCCATTCGCCACCCCCAGCGTCGAGGGCGAGGCCAAGGGGTTGCGCAACACTTGTTGCATCAAGGTACCGGCCAGCCCCAAACACGCCCCCGCCAGCAATGCGGTGACCAAGCGCGGCCACCAGGTTAAATGCATCACAACGCCAATCGACGCACTGTCATCCAGCGACCACAGCGACTGCCAGAGCATGGATGCATTCACATTCCACTGCCCCAACTGAGTGGAGGCGAGGCTTAACAGTGCCGCCAGTAACGCCAAGGGCACCCATAACAGGTTCAGTTTCATGCCTGCCCTCCTTGCTCGGTCAATGCCGCGGTCACAAGGCGGGCAAAACGTAACGCTGATGGAATCGCGCCAAAGCTCCATACAGGATCAATCATCAATGGCGTATGCCCCGTACGTTTAACCAAATATTGCCAAAACATATTGGTCTGAAGGGTTTGCTCGACGCCCGCGGGAAGTGGGCGCACAATCACTAGTTGCGCATCAAGGTCTAGCAGCTCGCGGGTGGAGACCATGCTAAACCCCCAACTGTTGGTGGTATTTTGCCACGCGTTGCTGAGCCCTAATTCACTGATTGCGGCGTGATACAAGCTGTTCGTCCCAAACACCCGCACATGGTTGGCGTCAAGGAATTGAATCATCAGAAGCGGTGGCTGTTCGCCGGGAATGGTATCGCGCAGGCCCGCTAATTGCTGTTTCGCATTGGCAATCAAGGTTTCACCGGCCTCAGGACGGTTGGCCTCACGTGCAATCTGCCGCGTCACGGTTTTGAGCGACGCCCAGCTTAGGCCACTTTCATACAGAGGAATTGAACTGACCGGCGCAATGGTGTTTAACTTGGGCTTCATTGCCTTAAAAATGGGCGAGATCAGAATTTTATCGGGGTGAAGCTCGGCCAAACGCTCCATGTTCGGCTGGGTGCGAAGCCCAATATCGACGGTTTTTTCTGGAATGGGCGGGGCTTTCACCCACGAATTGTAATCCGCCTTTTGCGCGACCGCGACGGGCGTCACTCCCAAGGCCAACAAGGTTTCAGTTTGGGTCCAATCCAGCGAGAGAATACGAGGTGACGCACTGACGTTCGCTGACATCATGGCCGCAGTCAGCCAGACCACAAGCGTCAAAAAAGAGGACTTGATCATACCGGCGATAACTCCCCCGGCATGGCAACCGCATAACCGGCGGTATGGTCGGCAATCGGCATCTCAATGCCATAAATCGATTTGAGGGCCGACTCTTGAAACACATCGCTAACCGCGCCTTGAGTCAGGACTTGCCCGCTGTGCAGCGCGACAATCTCATCACAAAAACGCGCCGCCATATTAATGTCGTGCACCACGATAATAATGGACTTATCCAGCTCTCGGCTGAGTTTGCGCACCAAGGTCATCACTTCAACTTGGTGGGCCACATCCAGTGCAGATAGCGGCTCATCGAGCAGCAAGTAACGCGTTTGCTGTGCCAGCAGCATCGCAATCCACAGCCGTTGGCGCTCGCCGCCCGATAAGGTATCGACCAAGCGCTCAGCATAATCTTGGGTACCAGTGAGCGCCATTGCCTCGTTAATCGCTTGGTGATCGGCTTTGGTCAACCGCCCCAGCAAACCATGCCAAGGATAGCGACCAAAACTGACCAACTCATACCCGGTCAAGTTGTCTGTTGCCGGTAAATGCTGTGGCAAATACGCCACCTCGCGCGCAAAGGCTTTTTCTGACCATTTCGACAAGGGCTTTTGGTCTAATGCGATCTGCCCGCTGCTGGTTGCCTGTTGCTGCGCTAACAACTTTATCAGCGTCGACTTACCCGAGCCATTGTGCCCGACCAACGCACAGATTTTTCCGGGCGTAAACGACAAGCTCACCTTATCGAGTAACACTTTTCCGTTGACGGCAAACGCAACGTCCTTTGCCTCTAACATATCTCGATCCTACTATTGCAAACACAAGCGCGTGGCACTTGCCCGTTATCTCTGAGAGCGCTAATTTTCCGATGCTTAAAAGGCAAATGCAAACCATTTTGATTTCGCTTTGTATGCTTAGCGCTTGTTAATGAGAGAAATTAGACCTCAACCAAGTCACTATTAGGGATCCAAGCGTCATTCAGCCTCGTACCGCCAAGGGTGAATAAAAGTTTGTTGTTACGACTGACGAGAGCCCTATGTCCGCGCCCATCAGCCTTGTATGGCTAAAACGCGATTTACGCCTGCGGGATCATGCCCCTTTACAAGCTGCCATTGCCGCGGGGCGTCCCTTGGTGATTTTGTACCTGTTTGAGCCACTGCTGCTTAACGATCCGCACCATAGCGAGCGCCACTGGCGATTTGTCTGGCAGTCGCTGTGCGATCTTAATCAGCAGCTGGCGCCGCTTGGCGGGCAGGTCACTATTTGCCAAGGTGACGCACTCGCCGTTTTCGACGCCATCCACCAGCAGCAGGCAATTGGCGCGGTGTACAGCCATCAAGAAATTGGCGTCGACGCGACATTTTCTCGAGATAAAGCGGTGGCGAAATGGCTAGCAAGCCATCAGATCCCTTGGCATGAATTTCCCACTGGGGCGGTGATCCGCGGCGCGAAAGATCGAGTTGATTGGGACGCAGAATGGCAAAAGGTGATGCGCGCCCCTCTTGCCGATCCCGATTGGCAACAAGCGCGCTGGCTAGACACATCACTCACGCTGCCCGCGCTCGATCACCACAATTGGGATTCTCCTGCGCCACGCTTTCAGCCCGGCGGCCCGAGTTGGGCGTATAAAACCTTACAGTCTTTTTTCCGCGAGCGCGGACAACGCTATCAACGTCACATCTCTAAACCGCTCGCCAGCCGCAAAAGCTGTACGCGGCTGTCACCCTATCTTGCATGGGGTAACATCAGCTTGCGCGAGATGTATCAAATCACCCTCCTCCATTGGCAGAAAAAGGGCTGGCGGCGAGCGCTGGTAGCTATGGTGTCGCGTTTGCATTGGCACTGTCATTTTATGCAGAAATTTGAAAGCGAGCACCACATGGAGCATCGGCCCGTCAATCGAGGCTACTTACATTTTGAGTACGCAAACGGTCCGCAGAGCGATGCGCACCTGCGCGCATGGCAACAAGGTAATACCGGTTATCCGCTCGTCGATGCTTGTATGCGTTGCCTACACGTCACTGGCTATATCAACTTTCGGATGCGGGCGATGCTGGTCAGCTTTTTAACCCACCATTTGTTGATTGATTGGCGCCGCGGTGTGCATCACCTCGCGCAGTTATTTCTCGATTTTGAGCCCGGTATTCATTACCCCCAATTTCAAATGCAAGCTGGCGTGACAGGCGCCAATACCTTGCGTATTTATAACCCAGTGAAACAATCGCAGGAGCAAGATCCCGAGGGGGCATTTATTCGTGAATGGTTGCCCGAGCTTTCTCCCTTGCCCGACAGTTTGATCCACACCCCATGGCAAATGACCGACATGGAAGCGATGATGTACGGGGTGGTGCTTGGCGAAGACTACCCGAAACCCATTGTCGATATCGAACAAACAGGCAAACGGGCGCGAGATATTTTATGGTCGTTTCGTCAACAAGACGCCGTTCGTATCGAGAAAGCACGGATCCTCGCCACCCATGTGCGTCCAGACAGCCCTGAGCGAACAAACAGCGCTGAGCACGCAAACAAGCGCACTCAAAAATCACGTTCGCCTGCTGCTCAATCTATTGGAGGCAACCCAGATGGCGCATAAAAAGCCACATCTTCCCAGCAAGGTATGTTTGACGTGCGAACGCCCGTTTACGTGGCGTAAAAAGTGGGCGCGCTGTTGGGACGAAGTTAGGTATTGCTCTGACCGTTGCCGTCGCGAAGGTCGTCGCCATGCGCGAGCGGCGACGCACTGAACGCATCTAACAGTGAATTCAATTTCGGATGTACCCACTGACGTTTAATTGATACCGCATAAAACGGCTCATACACACTCGGCAGTAAAGCGTAGCGGGTGAGCATGCCACTATCTAACTCATCGCGAACCACCACCTCGGGCATCACCGCTAACGCATCATTGTCTCGGGTTAATAGGCGCAGCATCGCCATATCATTGGCTTCTGCCATGATGTAAGGCTTGAGTTGATACTGGGCAGAGATGGCATCAAACCCTGAGCGAATCGGGTTATCGCCATAAGGTAACACCCACGCTTGATGCTGGTAGCTGGCGTCTAAGGTCGGCGACAAGGCTTTACCCGGCCAACCAATCACAGCTACCGGCTGGCGAGCCAATTGCTGATACTGCCAAATCTGTTTATTGGTACCCCGCACCGCAATATTGGTTAGCGCCAAATCTAACTGGTGATCAGACAGCGCATGGAGCAAGCCGGTTTGATCCATCGACTGCAACACGTAGCGGCACTCTCGTTGATTAACCAATGGCTGAATAAACTGCTCGATAAAATTCCGCGACATGGTGGATAAGGTGCCAATGCGAATCGTGGCACTGGACAGGGCCCCGCCGCTGGATAGCAACTGCTCGAGCTCTTCCCCTTGGCGGAATATCTCTTCGGCATAGTTCATCGCTTGATAGCCACTTTCGGTCAACGTCAACGTACGACCTTGGCGCTCAAACAATTGCACCTGCATCGCCTGTTCAAGCTGCTTGATTTGCGACGACAGCGCCGACTGCGAAATATGCAGCTGCCGGGCGGTCTGGGTCAGGTTCCCGTGACGCGCCACCTGCCAGAAATAATATAAATGATGGTAGTTGAGTCGGCTCATCGTTCTCTAAAACAGAATGAAAAATGATTTATTATGTATTTTACTTAACTGTAGTAAGTTTTCACAATGTATCTCATAACTATTGCTGTGAGGTAAGTCATGTTATCCCTATTTCTCGTCACCCCGCTCAAACTGGTGCTGCTCGCACTGGTTGCTCTTCTTGGCGGTGTTATCTGGCGATACAGTGCCACTGCGTTTGCAGGTGAAGCCGACAAACACCGTTTTCTTTCCTCTTTACTGCTCACCTTGTCGGCAGTCTTGTTGGTTTTAGTCAGCAATCACCTGTTGCTGTTTTGGCTCGCCTGGGTGGCGGTTAGCCTCTCATTGGGTCGCTTAATTCTTTTCTATCCGCATCGGCCTCGCGCCCAACTCGCGGCACACAAAAAAATGCTGCTCGCCCGCTTTAGCGAATTGCTACTCGGTGGCGCATTTTTACTGTTGTTTTTCCACTACCAAACCGCGCAGATTGACCAATTAATGTTTCAAGTCAGCCAGCAACCTCATACGCTGACTGTAAGCATCGCCGCCTTTATGTTGGTGGGCGTGGCGATTATCAAGTGCGCTCAACTACCCTTGCACGGCTGGCTCATTCAAGTGGTGGAAGCGCCAACACCTGTCTCTGCCTTGTTGCATGCTGGCATTGTGAACCTTGGCGGGATCTTATTGATGCTGTTCGCGCCAGTGCTCGCGGCGAGCCCCAGTGCCAGCTTGGCACTGCTGGTTATCGCGGGCGTCAGTACGCTGGTTGCTGGGCTGGTGAGCCTGACACGCGTGAGCATCAAGGTAAAACTGGCGTGGTCGACCGTCGCACAAATGGGGCTGATGTTGGTCGAAATCGCCCTAGGTCTTTACGAGTTGGCACTGCTGCACCTACTGGCGCACTCTTTCTACAAGGCGTTCTCTTTCCTCAACAGCGGCAATGGCGTGAATCATTGGCTCGCCACCCAACTGGCTGATGCCTCAGTCCCGCGTCGTAGCCATTGGCTTGCCGCGATGGCCACCGCCGCCGGTTTGATTGTCGCCGTGCATCTGAGTGTCGGTATTTTAAATAGCTTGGCCGCCGGCTGGTTGCTGTGGATGGCGATGACCATGCTGCTATTACCAGCCTTTACACGCCCAGGCGCTGCTCGCCCGACACGCGTACTGCTCAGTAGCGTGTTTGCGCTTGGCCTGCTCGGACTCTACGCCGCCATTAAACATAGCTTGATTGTGTTTGTCGCGGGCGGTAATGCCACCTACTTATTTGCCGATGCCTTTGCGCTGGTGCTGTTTATCGCGCTGTTTGCTCTGTCACTGGCGGTCCAGTACTGGCCTCACAAAGCGTGGGTGAATCGCCTATTTATTTGGCTGAACGCCGGCGCTTACCTTGATGAATGGGCGACGCGCCTAACACTCAAATGGTGGCCAAGTGCTTCTTTAATCCAACTACAAACGACCCAATGGCAACCGCATAAGGAGACGCGTTAATGATTGCGAAAACGCCCAATGTATCTGCATACCCTGAGTCCCTCGATGTGAGCGATTTTCGCGATGCCACACAGCAAGCAGTCGCCGCGATTGCGCCAAGCTGGCCGTTGGATCAAATGATTGCGGTGAACCCATGGTGGCCGCAACGCTTTACCCCCATTGAGCAAGTTTTTGCCGAACAAGCAGTGTTAAGCGGCCATTGTCCGTTAATGTCGTCGGCGTACTATCTGTCACATTGGCAATCGCCGATTAGTGAGGCACACCTTGCCGAGGCCATTTCAACCTCTGGCAGCGCATTGACGGCAAGTGATTGCCTGCGTGCGCTGCGTAGTCATAGCAGTGACCTCCCGCGTTGGAAGCCATTAGCTGAGTTGTGTGACCGCACTCGAGAAGCACAAGAAGGCTTATCGTGGCAGCAAGAAATCCAGCAGCAAGTGAGCCAGTTTCTCGCGCTCTATCACCAATACCCACAGCGCTTTGATGCTCAAGGCCAAGGCGGTGAGCACCTTTATCAATGCTGGTTGGATGTGGTGAGCCAAGATAAAGGCATTAAAACCCTCACTGGCGTGGATTTGCTTGCCGATTTCGCCGCACTACCCACCCAAATCGATGCATTGATCGCTGAAGCGGCCGACTTTTGGCAACCGACTCTTCACGACCAAGACGGTAACTTGGCCTATTGCCACGCGCTTATGCACGGTTTATCGGGTTGGGCAAGCTGGCAGGCTTGGTTAGATTGGCAGCAACAGCTCAGTGACAGTGAACAACAAGATCATGGCATGGGCCTATTCGCGATTTTACTCGCGTGGGATACAGTGCTGGCACGCTGGCTTGCTAAACATCGTGACGCAGCGTGGGCAAGCATTCGTCAGTCCATGCACCATCAAGCGGTGAATGTCCGCCATTGGTATCACCAAGCACAACAACAGCTCGCGCCCCTGTGGATTTGGCAACAAGCGCTGGAAATCAGTCAGCAGCGCCCTTGGGCACACGCCCTATCTGCGCAGGCCAGTGTCGACACGCTCGACACCTCCCCCACGCTTCAGGCTGTATTTTGTATCGATGTGCGCTCTGAGCCAATGCGTCGCGCATTAGAAGCGCAATCCGAACGGATTCAAACCCTTGGCTTTGCTGGCTTTTTTGGCTTGCCGATTGCATATCAGCCCACTGATAGCCATATTCATCGGCCACAACTGCCTGGTTTACTGGCGCCAGCGGTCACCGCCTCACAAACTCATGCTACCCCCGAACGCTGGTTGCGAATGACCAAGCTCGGCTGGCAGCGCAGCCTTGATGCGCCCGCTGCCAATTTAGGCATGGTCGAAGCCGGTGGCATGTTAAAGCTAGTGAGCTTGCTAAAACGCGCATTGCGCATTTCTGGCACCGAGAACCCGTTAAATCGACTCAGCCATACTGACAGTGATTGGGCGCTCACCCGTGACAATACACCGTTAACCGCAGCAGAAAAGGCCGAGCTAGGCGCTGGTATCTTGCGCGCAATGGGCATTGCTGATCAACTGGCCGATGCCGTCCTGTTGGTGGGTCATGGCAGTGAAACCTGTAACAACCCTCATGCTGCAGGGCTTGACTGTGGTGCCTGCGGCGGACAAACCGGCGAGGTAAATGTCCGCGTACTTGCACAGCTTCTTAACGATGCCGACGTACGTGATGCCATGGCACAGCAAGGCGTGACGATTCCCGCCAGCACCCGTTTTTATGCCGCCATGCACAACACTACCACCGACGCACTGGATGTCTTTCACGCTCCCGAGCATGCGCAATGGCAAACTTGGCTGGTCAACGCAAGCGAGCAAGCACGTGCTACCCGCGCCAGTCAGTTTGATCAGGCGCCTACCCAGCCATCCAAACTCAAACGCTTCTTTGGTACACGGGCCAAAGACTGGGCGCAAATGCGTCCTGAGTGGGGACTGTGTGACAACGCCGCGTTAATCGTTGGCCCGCGCACCCTGTCTCGACAGATTAATTTGCAAGGTCGCAGCTTTTTACACGACTACGACATGCACAAAGACCGTGACTTTAGCCAGCTTGAAACCATACTCACCGCGCCCATGGTGGTGACCAATTGGATCAATCTGCAGTACTTTGCTTCTGTCACCGCACCGGAAAAATTCGGCAGCGGCAACAAGCTGCTCCACAACATCGTGGGTGGCCACATTGGCGTATTTGAAGGGAATGGCGGCGACTTACGAATTGGCTTATCGCATCAATCAGTGCACGATGGCCGTCGATATCGCCACCAGCCAGTGCGATTAAGCGTATTTATCGCTGCCCCTCGGGAGGCAATTGATAGTATACTTGCACGCCATGACGATATAGCCGCGCTGGCGAATCACGGCTGGCTGTACTTGATGCAAATTGATGCGCAAGGTGCAGTATGGCAACGCGATCGCTCAGGTCAGTGGTATCACCTGAACGTAGCAAAATAAAACGGAGCATGTCGTTGAAAACGCAACTTCTCTCAGCGCAGTGTTCAACGGATCTAACACAAGCCGCCGAGCTGCTAAAAGCCGGCGAACAAGTCGCGGTGCCCACAGAAACCGTGTACGGTTTGGCAGCGGATGCCAGCAATCCAGACGCCGTCGCGGGCATTTTTACCGCTAAAGGGCGACCCGCCAATCATCCTTTGATTGTTCATCTCGGTGACGTCGCATCGATCACCGAGTGGGCAACGCAAATCCCGGATGAAGCATATAAGCTGGCGAATGCCTTCTGGCCAGGGCCGATGACGCTGCTGCTGCCACGTGCCGAGCATGTTTCACCGGTAGTCACGGGTGGATTAGATACCATTGGGCTTCGCGTACCCGCGCAACCTGTGTTATTGGACCTGCTTACCACTCACCAACTTGCCGTTGCCGCCCCGTCAGCGAACCCGTATAAAAAGCTCAGCCCCACCACGGCGGAGCAAGTGATGCATGGTTTAGGCGGAAAGATCGCTGCGGTGATTGATGGCGGTCCTTGCCAACATGGGCTGGAGTCGACCATTGTCGATCTTACCAAGCGTCCATTCCGCGTACTTCGCGCCGGTCCAATCACCGCTAGCGAGTTGAGCGCCGTGCTGGGTGAAACGGTCGACGCCCCTGAGCAGCACGACACCGTGGTGCCCGGCAATGTGGGAAGCCATTACCAACCCAATACGCGGTTGCAGATGGTGGCGGCAGACTTGTCTGATCTCCCTGCGCCCCATCCGGAAAAACGCGCAGCCTTGCTTCACTTTGGCGACGCCCCAACACGGGATGATCTGGTCTGTATTGCCATGCCAGATGACGCTGCACGCTACGGGCAAGCGTTATATCACCAACTTGCCCAAGCCGACCAACTGGGCGTCGATGAGATCTGGCTCGCCCAGCCTCCTCATGGCGAAGCATGGCTTGCCGTGCATGATCGCCTACGCCGCGCCGTTAGCTAGTTTTTGACGCACGCATTCGCATAAAGCTTGCCGTTGCACTGGCACACACAGTGCCCGCAACGGTAAGCGTTGCCTCCAACTGACTCATTCCGTGTTTTGCTTTTACACACCATGCTCGTACCTCCGCCTCAACCGCAATGGGCACTGGATGGTGATAGCGAATATTAAGTGACGCTGTCACACTTTGCGGGGCAAACAAAAAGGTACAATGGGTCAACGCCGCATCTAAAAGCGTGGCAATCACCCCACCGTGCAGCTGATCTTGATACCCCTGCCAAGTGCTTTCTAACCATACTTTTGCGCTCACTGCAATTTCATCGTCTTGGTAAAATCTAAGATTAAACAGCCCATTGTCACTGCAAGCTACACACTGATGATGCGACCGTGGCGGCATCACACGTAATTCAGTCATGGCAACCGCAACCCTGTCCACTGGCGTGACCGCTTTTACCTTTACCTTGCCTATTACCACATCCGCGATGCTCAGAACCTAACCCACTTCGTTTAGAACCACACCCGCACATTCGATCAGCACGACACGCTCCTTTCCGAAGTTGGGATTGCTGCTTCATTCGCTGCAACGCCGGTCGTCCTTGACTCGCATCCGTAAGCGGTTGCCAGTACGCAGGCGATAACCACTGAGTGGGATTTAGACGACCATTGGTTAACTGATAAACATGTAAGCCAGCATCAAGTAATCCCGCTAACGCATGCTCGCCAATATGGCGTGTCACCACACGCGTTACTTGGTTAGCTTTCAGCATCGCTATCAAGGCGTTTTTGGCACCGCAACCTTCTGTTACACGTGGATTGGCGAACTGAACGAGTGCTTGGCCATCGTCGTCAAACAGCGCAAAGTGCTCGGCCTTCATAAAATGTCCCGCAGGGCGGTTTTGGTTCATCGCAATAGCAATTGTCATCTTCCGTTCTCTCTTTATATAAATAGCATATGCCAAAAATACGCTTTATTTTTGGCATATGCAATAAATGAGATTAAAAGCGATAAAGAATATTGCATATGCTTGACATATGCCGCGCAAAAATTATACTGAAAAGAGATTAAGCACACGCCTGCCGACCGAGGACCCTATGAGAACAATATCCATTTTTAAAAATGGCAAGAACCAAGCGGTACGCTTGCCAAAGGATTTTGAGTTTGACGGTGTTAATGAGCTTGAAATTCATAAAGAGGGGGATGTCATCACCTTACGCCCAGCTCGACCAAGTTGGCTCTCATTTGGCGAGATCGAAAAGGCTGATAGTGATTTCATGACCCATCGCGAGGAACTGATCAAAGACGAGGGGCGGTTCAACTTTGACTAATAAAATCAACTACATGCTTGATACATGTATTTGTTCATTCATTATGAGAGAGCAACCCAAACCGGTGTTGAAAAAGCTTCACACTGTTGTCGGCAATCAACATCGCATTGTTATCTCAGCCATTACCTATCAAGAAATGCAATACGGGTTGTTAGGAAAAAAAGCATCACCAAAACATGCCGTGCTTGTTGATGCTTTTCTTCAGCGAATCGATGAGATTTTACCTTGGGATAAAGCCGCCGTTGACGCGACAACTGCAGTTAAGCGCAACCTAATGAATAAAGGTACCCCTATTGGCGGAAACGACACCGCGATTGCCGGTCACGCCATTGCGACTGGTTGTGTGCTAGTCACAAACAATACGAGGGAGTTTCAGCGTGTTGAAGGACTGAAACTTGAAGATTGGGCTTAATAGTGCTGACGTAACGACGGCTCATGTCGAATTACTCTTCTGACTCAAACACCAGTGCTTTGCCTTCTACGAGGCAGGCGGTGGTTTTGGCGCGGGCGCGTTTAACCAGGTTGGCTAACGTTTGACGAGATACGCCCATGACTTCCGCCGCTTGCAGTTGCTGCATACCTTGATGATCAACAAGGCGCATGGCTTCGAACTCATCCAAACCTATGGTCACCGTCTCTAGCTCACTGAGTGGAATGGCGTTGGGTTTAAAACAGTTGGTATGGGGTTTCCCGCAGATACGGCGGGGCATTTTAGGACGCGGCATAGGGTCTCCTTTTTTGCCTATGCTAAGTGAGTTTTTTGCTTATGCCAACAAAAAGGGATGCCAGCGCATCCCTTTTCTATTTATCGCTATGGACAGTGACTTAGCCTGCCACGTTACACGCCGTACGTTACACGTCGTACGTGGTAGACGCGGTATTACCGCCGGTACCTGTCCAGTTGGTGTGGAAGAACTCACCGCGCGGCTGATCGATACGCTCATAGGTATGGGCACCGAAGTAGTCACGCTGTGCTTGCAGCAAGTTCGCGGGCAAGCGTGCCGTGGTGTAGCCATCCAAGAAGGTCAGCGCTGAGGTAGTACATGGCATTGGGATACCGGTTTCCATCGATTTCGCCGCCACTTTACGCCATGCTGCCAAGCAGTTATCCAAGATCCCTTTAAAGTAAGCATCTGAGCCCAAGAAGGCCAAGTTAGGATCTTTATCAAACGCATCACGGATGTTACCCAAGAAGGCTGAGCGGATAATACAGCCACCGCGCCACATCAGTGCGACGTTACCGTAGTTCAGATCCCAGCCATTCTCGTTTGATGCCTCACGCATCAGCATAAAACCTTGCGCATAAGAGATAATTTTTGACGCCAGCAGCGCTTGACGCAGCGCATCAACCCACTCGGCTTTATCGCCTTCAACCGGCTGGATGTGTTTTTCAAACAGCTTCTCTGCCGCGACACGCTGATCTTTAAGTGCCGACAGGCAACGAGAGAAAACCGACTCAGAAATCAGAGTGAGCGGAATGCCAAGATCCAGCGCGTTGATGCCGGTCCATTTACCGGTGCCTTTTTGGCCTGCAGTGTCGAGAATTTTCTCAACCAATGGCTCACCGTCTTGGTCTTTATAGCCCAAAATGTCTGCGGTGATTTCAATTAAGTAGCTATCCAGCTCGGTTTTATTCCAGTCGGTAAATACCTGCTGCATCTCGTCATGGCTCATGCCAAGGCCGTCTTTCATGAACTGGTACGCTTCGGTGATCAGCTGCATGTCGCCATACTCGATACCGTTGTGCACCATTTTCACAAAGTGGCCGGCGCCATCACGTCCAACCCAATCACAGCATGGTTCACCGGCGTCGGTTTTCGCGGCAATGCCTTGGAAGATAGGTTTAACAGCTGGCCACGCTTCTTCAGAGCCACCCGGCATGATAGACGGTCCAAAACGGGCACCCTCTTCACCGCCAGACACACCGGCACCAATAAAGTGAATGCCTTTTTCACGCAGTGCTGCCACGCGGCGGTTGGTATCTGGGTAGTTGGTGTTACCGCCATCGATAATGATGTCACCTTCGTCAAGCAATGGCGTCAGTTTGTCGATAAAGGTATCTACAACGGCACCTGCACGAACCATCAGCATCACTTTGCGTGGTTTTTCGAGCTTTTCAACCAGCTCTTCTAACGAGTAAGCGCCAACAATGTTGGTGTCCTTCGCTGGGCCTTCCAGAAATTCATCGACTTTGGCCGCGGTACGGTTATGCGCCACTACTTTAAAGCCGTTGTCGTTCATGTTAAGGATCAGGTTTTGGCCCATGACCGCCAAACCAATTACGCCGATATCACCTTTCATCGTGCTCTCCATTAATTCTGTTCTGGTAATTTTTTTGCTGCCGCGGCATCGAGTACCCATTCCGTGGTGCCTTTGGCACTGCGGATATTGGCGGCAGGATATGGCAGTTGGGTAGGCTCATGTGTGGCGATCTCATGCACGATCGCTTGTTTGCCTTCACCCAACACCAGATAACTGATTTTCTTCGCCGCGCGCAGCACACGGGCGGTTTTTGATACACGCTTTTGCCCCGATTCAGGATGCGAAGCCACCAGCGCGAGCGCGGTATTGTCATACTGAGGATCGTGCGGGAACAGTGAGGCCGTATGGCCATCGCCACCGACGCCCAGCAAAATCCAATCAAACACAGGCGTGCCGTTTTCGCTTGGGATCAAGGCTTGCATTTCGGCACTAAAACGCGCCGCTTCCACGTCCGGATCGTCTTCACCACGAATACGGTGAATGTTCTCTTCCGGAATGCGAATGTGGCTAAACAGCAGCTTATTGGCTTCGCCGAAGTTACTCTCGGCATCATCCGGTGCCACACAGCGCTCATCGCCCCACCAAAAATGCAGGTTTTGCCACTGAATCGCATTGGCATAATCGTCACTGGCTAAACGCTTAAACAGCATTTTGGGTGTGCTGCCGCCAGAAAGCGAAATGTGCACGGCACGATCTTGCTCGCTCAGCGCTTGCATCGTGTCGGCTAAATGATTGACCACCGCGTCGGCATCATCAAAAACTCGGGCATTTATCATAATTCGCAGTATTCCGTGTCAGTCAGGTTTTTGCAGGGGAAGCGCCAAGCATGGCCATCACGCTCCAGCAACTGATCCGCTTCTTTCGGTCCCCATGTTCCGCAGGCATAGCCAAACAAGGCCTTGTCATTTTCTTTGTACTGCAGAATAGGCTCAACAAACTGCCAACAAGCTTCGACCGCATCACTGCGCGCAAACAAGGTGGCATCGCCTTTAAGCGCATCCAGCAACAAGCGCTCGTACGCGGTCAACATCTGGGTTTCTTCCAATGAAGCGTAATGGAAGTCCATATTCACGGCTTTGGCATTAAAGCCGGCGCCCGGCTCTTTAAGGCCAAAGCTCATTTGAATGCCTTCGTCGGGCTGAATGCGGATCACCAAACGGTTCTCAGGGGCATTTTTGCCGAATACAGGATGCGGAGTTTGTTTAAAGTGGATCACCACTTCGGTCACGCGAGTTGGCAAGCGTTTACCGGTGCGCACATAAAAGGGCACCCCGTTCCAACGCCAGTTGTTGATAAACATCTTCAGGCCAACATAAGTCTCAGTACGCGAGTCTTCCGCAACACCTGGCTCATTGCGATAGCCCGGTAACGCATTGCCACCCACTAATGATTCTGTGTACTGGCCAAGCACCAAGTTGTTAGTCAGATCATCATCAGACAATGGTTCGAGTGATTGTAGTGCTTTAAACACCTCATCACGCATGGCGTCAGCATTGATTTGTGCAGGCGGCTCCATCGCCACAAGTGCAAGCACTTGCAGCAAGTGGTTTTGGAACATATCGCGCACCGCACCCGATTGATCGTAGTAACCACCGCGGCCTTCTACACCCAGATGCTCCGCACCGGTGATCTCTACATAATCGATAAAGTTACGGTTCCAAAGCGGTTCAAACATCGCGTTGGAGAAACGGAAAACCAGCAGGTTTTGTACTGTTTCTTTGCCTAGGTAATGATCAATGCGGTAAATCTGATGTTCGGCAAAGTGGGCGTGAATGTCTTTGTCGAGCTGGCGCGCGGAGGCTAAGTCATAACCAAATGGCTTTTCGACCACCAAGCGTTTCCATCCGGTGCTCTCGTCATTGAGGCCGTGTTCAGCCAAGCTGGCAGGAATCGAATTGTAAAGCTTTGGTGGCGTGGCGAGATAAAACAGCGTGTTCCGCTGGGTGAAACCATACTGATCGGCCAACACATCTAACCGCTCGGTTAGGTGGTGGTATTCGTGCGTATCTGAGATATTAAACGACTGATAATGCACATGCGCCATAAAGGCGTCGAGTGTAGCAGGATCGGTCTTCTCTAGCTCCTGCATGGAGTGACGTAATTTGTCGCGAAATGACTCGTCACTGTAGAAGGTGCGGCTTGCGCCTAGAATTGCGAAAGACGCAGGCAGCTGTTTGTTCGCATACAAATGGTACAGGGCTGGGATCAGCTTACGGAAGGTCAGATCGCCAGATGCACCAAAAATAACAATGCTGCTGTTTTCTGGAATTACCATCATCTTTCCTTTGATAATAAAGGTACTGCATGTGATTTGCGCCACAAATTAGCAGCGCTATGGCCAAATTGGTAATTGGCGCTACCTATTGATGCCATCGTTGTAACCACTGAATCTGGCGGCTGTTCCTTGTTCATCCCTACATTGAGAACTCAGCATTCCCAGCCAGTGTGCTACAAAGGCGGTCTAGTCTAGCACTTTCTTACTCAATAAGCTTTACCCTAACTGGTATGACATGGTCGAGTGCCCATCTGCTGAGCAGCGTCACACAGCTGTTGGATCAGTGCCTCGACTTTCTCATGCCGCGCATTGCGCAGAGTATATAAACCGACGTTACCCGTTTTGTAGGGATGGGTTGTCAGCACTCTCACACCCTGACTGGCGAGGTATGTGTCGGCTTTGCTGGTATAGGGCATCACCGCTTGCGTGTCGTGCAACAGATCGATACTGGCGCTCAGCGCATCAACATCAAACACCACGGTGTGCGCACAAGTGGCAGGTGTAATCGGGTTGGCAAGTAAATGCGCATGCCGGGCATGATCAGGGGTGACACGCATCAAGGGCCAATCACTCAGACGCTGAGGGTCGATGCGGGTCGATATGTCTGTGAGTAGCGGATGGTTATCAGCCACATAATAGCTTTCCGCGTCCTGAAACAAGGGCATAAAGCGCACTTGCTGGCTTGCAACCAGATCGTCAATTTCATGACCGATAAACACATCCACATCGCCACTAAGCAGCGATGCCATCAGTGCCAAGCGATTGCCAAATTCGATGTGGACCGCACACTGGCGATCGGCTTGATAATCAAGCACTGCCGGTTTAACAAACAAAGGCCACCACGCCTCCCCAGTGCCAAGCTTTATTTGTCCCGCTTCACGCGCTTGCAAAGCATGAAGCTGGGCATGAAGTCGTTGCCGCGCAGCATGCTGTGCGGTGGCATGCTGATAATAAAGCTCTCCCGCGGCTGTCATACTGACGCCACGAGGGTGACGGACCAATAGCTGACATGCGAGACGTTGCTCCAGCTTTTGGATCTGTGCCGTCAATGAAGGTTGGCTGATCCCTAACTGCAACGCAGCCGCTTTAATACCCCCTGCCTCAACTACCGCAATAAAGTAGCCGGCGACTTTTTCTACATCCATACCGCACTCACTCACAATTTAGCGGCTTACTTTATAGCCTAATAGGGATACACGATTCAATGATATCGCCGATTTTTAATCTGTTGTCACCTTAACTATAGCCAATAGGTTATATCAAAAAGCGTTACGCCTATTTTTCTTGGCACTGCTCGCGCGCTAGGCTGTTTGCCACATCTCAAGCTGAGGCTTTGAGGATTTTTATTGTCGATAAGAGGTAATCGGTATGCAGAACGCTTGGTGGCATGATGCCGTTGTTTATCAAATCTACCCACGCAGTTTTTACGACACCAATGGTGATGGCATTGGCGATCTTAATGGAATTATCGAGAAACTCGATTACTTACATTGGCTCGGCGTCAATGTGTTATGGCTATCACCGGTGTATCAATCGCCGATGGATGACAATGGCTACGACATTTCCGATTACTGCGCGATCGCGCCTGAATTTGGCACCATGGAAGACATGACGCGCTTGATTGATAAAGCCGGCGCGCTTGGCATCAAAATCGTGATGGATTTGGTGGTCAACCATACCTCCGACGAACACCCTTGGTTCCAAGCCGCGCTTCACGACAAAAACAGTCCTTATCGCGACTTTTACATTTGGCGCGATGCCAAACCCGATGGCAGTGCACCCGATGATCAAGGCTCAATTTTTGGTGGCAGCGCATGGCAATGGGAGCCAAACACCGAGCAGTATTACTTTCACTTGTTCTCCAAGCGTCAGCCCGATCTGAATTGGGAAAACCCTGCTGTCCATGACGCCGTGTATAAGATGATGAACTGGTGGATTGACAAAGGCATTGGCGGATTCCGCCTTGATGTGATTGATTTAATTGGCAAAGAAATCGACAAAGGCATTACCGGCAATGGCCCGCGCCTTCACCCTCTATTACAGGCCATGAATCGGGCCACATTTGGCGGCAAAGACTTGCTCACCGTCGGCGAAACATGGGGCGCAACGCCGGAGATCGCCAAACTTTATAGCGCACCGGAACGCAATGAACTCTCCATGGTGTTCCAATTTGAACACATTACCGCTACCTGGAAAGACGGCGATAAATGGCAGCCCGTGCCTCTGGATGTCGCCGCACTCAAACAGGTGCTGTTCAAATGGCAACAAGAGCTGGCCGATAGCGGTTGGAACTCACTATTTTGGAACAATCACGATTTGCCTCGCGCGGTGTCCAAGTTTGGTCACGACGGCCAATATCGAACCCGCTCGGCAAAAATGCTCGCCACCACCTTGCACTTGATGAAAGGCACGCCCTACATCTACCAAGGGGAAGAGATTGCGATGACCAATGTCGCCTTCCCGTCTATCGACGATTATCAAGACATCGAAACCCGCAATTTTTACGATTTACGTGTTGCTGAAGGCGTTGATCCAGACACCATGATGGAGGCGGTATACCAAAACAGCCGCGATAACGCCCGTACCCCGATGCAGTGGGAGAACGCACCGCAGGCAGGCTTTACCCAAGGAACTCCGTGGTTACCGGTTAATCCTAACTTCACCACCATCAATGTGGCACGGGCAACTGAAAATAGCGGCTCTGTACTTTATCACTACCGTGAACTGATCAAGCTGCGCAAGCAATATCCAGTGATCGTACACGGCCAGTTTGCGCCTGTGGAAGAATCACACCCTAACGTGGTGGCTTACGAGCGCTTCGACGATACCCACCGTATTTTGGTAGTCAGCAACTTTAGCGAGCATAAACAAACCATCACCCTCCCCGCGCATTGGCGCGATAAGGACTTAACCTGCCTTAGCTACAACATGGATCCGGTCAAACAGTTAAGCACTACCTACAAACTGGCTCCTTACGAGTCGTTTGCGGTGATTGATTAACGCCTCCCATCGTATCGCATGGATAAGTTCACCAAAAAAGCCTAGGTTTAGAAACATCTCTGGACCTAGGCTACAAGACTAAATAATACTCAATATCTAAGTCACTCGAGCTGTATGAGAAATCATCACAGCACAATAGCAGTCAAACAAAGGCAGCTATCGGTTCATGAAAACTTCTCCTACCGATGAAATATTAATTCGCACTCGCCTTAAAGCAATCGCAAAAATTTCACCAATTGGTGAATACGCCCAACCGTCAAAATAATAGATAAGATAGTCGCCAAGGTTAAAAAAGTGACGAGTCAATGCAGAGATATACCTGTCATTGCGGAATGTTTAGCCATTCAACCATCGTATTAACATCAATATTATCGATGACGTGATAGTAGTCACTTATTGAGGCACCACTACCGATAAATTGAACGCAGTATTAGTCACAGACTTATTTTACTCTTATTCTATTTAATTTTCGCGTGCGCTATCGCGTTCAGCAACCGAAGCGTTCAACACGCTAATATTAGTGACAATTTTGTTATTAGTTTATTGGGCTTACCAAAAGGACTGAGTGTATGTTTGTATACTTGTTCGAAGCCAAATCGATACAGTCTTATCTGTTTCAATCTGGCAAACTTAAAGATGTTATCGCAGCAAGCGAACGTCTTGATAATCTGGTTGACGAAACTTCAACCAGTATATTGCAATCCGTCATCGCATCAGCGGGGTTAAATACCGATTTATTAGACGATGAACTCGCCGAATCTTCCAATACGATTCACTTTCTACGCTGCAAAGGCGGCGCCTTTTACTGCTGTGCACAAACGCAAGCGCCACTTATAAGGCTTCGCTCCTTATGGACATTAACCCTACAACAGATGTTTCCATCGCTCGAATATACCGATGCGCTCACAGAAGCAGAGACCCTGGTGGAAGCCCTCGACCTTGGCCACCAGCAACTGGCCAACGACCGTAATACACCAGCCATATCTTTTCCGATCGCCACCGCGCCGGTTGAACGTTTTTCAAGAACAGGCCGACCCAGTGTTCGTATGTCAGCGCTGGCCCAACGAGAAGATGATGGTCTGAATGAAGTCGATATCGATACAGACCTACATCGTCAGGCTTATCAATCCATGAATATGCGTGAAGCAGCCGCACTGCAAGACAAATTCACGCCCGAGGATCTCAAGGGAACGCTTCACTATCCGCTTGATCTTGAGACAGACTTTCTTTTCGACGATGAACAACACGGCGCACCAGACAGTGATCCTAGCAAAGATATTTCCCTCATCCATATTGATGGTAATGGATTGGGCATACTGCTGATGCGACTAAAAAATGCACTCAAAAACAAAAGCGATGCTGAACTCCGCAAAGGCTTTCGCCAATTCTCACGAGCGCTCAATCAAGCAACCACGGTAGCGGCCAAAGCAGCCACACAATATATTTACGACAAAGCCTGTTATCGAAAAGATACCCGCTCATCAGATTCAACACAGATGATACCCATGCGACCCATTGTCTTGGGGGGTGATGATATTACCTTACTTTGCCGTGCCAACTTGGCCCTTGAGTTCAGCACACGCTTTTGTAACGCGTTTATGGATGCATCCAAGGATAAACTTAGCCCCTTATTTGATGACTTTGGTTTCCCAAAAGAGTATGAACGTTATTTAACCGCCAGTGGCGGTATTCTCTACCAAAAAGCCAGTCACCCATTTACGCATTCTCACCAGCTCGTTGAGGCACTATGTGCGCAAGCCAAAAAACGCACAAAATCGGTCGTTGACGAGGGCGCAATTGGTCCGGCCGCACTGGCCTTTCATCGTCAATCAGAAAGCACCAATGACAGCTTCGACATCCTTGCCGATCGCACATTAGTGCACGGAGACAGGATGCAAATGGGTCAAACGGCATATTTTGTTGATTCATCGACACAGGCACACGCAAGGCTCGCGCAGGCGCCCTTCGAACTTAGCAAACTAAAACGGTTGGTGGCTTATTCCGCATCCGCTGAGCAAGCCGACACCGCGATGCCGCCTGTTTCAATCGCGCGTTGGCGACAAATGGCAACCGCCATTGCCCAAGGCGATATCGACGAAGCCGACATCATTTATCATCGTGGCTTAAGTTTGGCTGCAACGAATCAAAAGAAAGCGCTGGAAGAGCTGCTCGATAATCTCACACCCGATGGTTATCAACGCCAAAACTGGTACTGGGTCAATCAGCAAACAGGAGAGCAATACTGCCTCATTAATGATCTGCTGGTATTGCACCACTTTGCCGAGCCGATGAAAGGAAACTCGCACACAAACGATAAGGAGGTCACGCATGGATAGCTATCGGCTGGTATTCGATTTACACAGCGACTGGCACGTAGGCAGCGGGAAAGAAGCTGGGGCATACGCGGATGCACTATGCCTGAAAGACAGTGCCGGGCTGCCTTATCTCCCTGGTAAATCCATAAAAGGTCTCTTGAAAGAGGCATTTCAACTCGCCACTGATAATCAATGGTTTAGCCAAGACCTTGTTCCACTTTTATTCGGCCGTGAAGGGCGTGATGGCGTAAGCGAGCAAGGTATGCTGCAAATATCCAGTGGCCAGCTGTCCGCCCAAGAAAGCCACTATCTTATTGATAACAATGTCGCTAAATATCTATACCGTGTGCACCAATTCACTGCTATCGATAAAGAAACGGGTACCGCCAAGCCATCAAGCTTAAGAAGTATGGAAGTCGCGGTACCGATGCAGCTTGTTGCCCAAGTTCGCCTCAATACGCAGCACCCGCATTATCACACTCAGATCGACGGGCAAACAATCCACCAAGGGTTCACAACTTGGTTAGATCAAGCCATCACGCTAATCACCGCCTTAGGTGGAAAGCGGCATCGAGGTTTAGGACAAGTGACTGTATCATTGGAGGAAGCATAGCCCATGCGTATCTATTACTCACTCACCACGGTTGATCCCATCGTGATGAGCCAAACCACTGCCACCACTCATAACCACGAAAGCCTCGATTATATTCCGGGCAGTGCGATACTTGGTGCCATCGCAGCAAACCTCTATCCATCCCTTAATAAGGCCGAATCATGGGACATGTTTCATACCGGCTCGGTCAAGTTTGGGCCCTGTTTTCCTGTTGCCGACCATCAGTTGGCACTTCCTATTCCGGCCAGTTGGCACTACAAAAAAAATCAAACACCGTTCACTAAAGGTCAGCTCAATAAAACAGAGATATATAATCAAGCCAGTCAGCACTTCGAGCGCGCAGCCAACACGCAATATAAGCAGTGTCGGACCGGCTATGTCACCGCATCTGGTGAGATAGGTGAAGTGGCGAAAGGCATCAGCACCAAAACAGCCATTGAGCGCAATACGGGCAAAGCCAAAGATCAAACGCTCTACACCTATGCGTTTATCGAGGCTAAACAAACCTTTGTTGGTTGGGTTGAGTCCGATAACCAAGCGCACTTGTCAGCGATCCGTAAGCAGCTGCAAATGCCATTAACCCTGGGGCGTTCGCGCAACACTGAGTTTGGCCGCGTTGAGATCGCACTGATTGATCCCCCTGCCCAACCCGAACCGGCTATGGATGAACAGCAGCTAACGGTGTGGTGCTTAAGTGATTGCCAATGCATTGATTGGCGCGGCCTTCCCACCTACGTGCCAGCGCTTGAACAACTGGTCCCACACGCCAAAGGTACACTTAATCCGTCAAAAAGCTTTATTCGCGCAGACAGCGTGACGCGCTTTAACCAAAAACGACAAGGTTACGACTCCGAACAATGTGTGATTAATAAAGGCTCGGTTCTGGTTTATGATTTAGAGACTCCGCTATCGCAGCAAGACTTGCTGGACCTACAGCATCAGGGACTAGGCATCAATCAACACCAAGGGCTGGGTTGGATCATGATCAATCCGGCTTGGGCCACCCAAGCCACATTGGCTGATGATGACCTCTACCAGCGGTTTACTGTGCCGACAAAAACACAGCAACCTTCCGATGCACAGCCGCACTCTGCGCTAACACACTGGGTGGCCAGCCAAATTGCGCATGACGAATGTACCAACGATCAGAAACAGCGCGTTAGCCTGTTAATCAAGCAGGTTGGGCAAGCCTACGACAAGGCTCGCCAATACCATAATATTATGCCTCGCGACTCCGCGGGTCCCTCATCGACCCAATGGCGCCGGATCCATGATGAACTAAAACACAACAATCCAGATTGGCGCCAAGCGCTTTTTGATATCAGCACGGGTATCTGTAAGGCCAACAATGACGAATTCGGCTGGGGCATCACCTGGAGTGACGGGGATAAACCAATCACATTTGCAGCTTGGCTTGAGCAAGTGCTGGTCGATCACGATGCCGCCACGGTATTGATGCTTGTCAGCCAGATCACTCGCTATGACTTCTCGCGCTATACAAGCCTAAAACAAGCCAGTCAACAAATCGGCTTTAGTCTCATTACCCACGCGCACGATTCGGAGGTTAAACAATGAGCCATATTCATGTCACTAAGCTCATCCTCGAAACCCAAAGCCCGATGGCGATCAATTCAGGTCACAGAGAAGAAGGGTTTGATACCCAACTTGCGCGCGAGGCAAATGGCTTGCCGTATATCCCGGCGAGTGCGATTGCCGGTGTTTGGCGCCATCTCGCCCACCAACGACTCGCCGACGACGGACTTCCATTAGCGTCATGGTTTGGCACCACAGAGGGCGCGTCACGACTGACCATTTCTCACGGCATTGTTCACGATAGCCAAAATCGCCCGGTGTCACCGCTTATGCCTGCACAAGACATCGCCCACGATCCGATTCTGAGTCGCTTGGCACTGGCGCGCCCGCACCACCGTGAGCGCGTCGCGGTAAACGACCGAGGCGCGGCAAAAGAAACCGGAAAGTTTGACCAAATCCTCTTACCCAAAGGCGTGCGTTTTAGTGTCACCCTGCAATGGCACAGTGACGAGATGAGCGAACACGAGCAACAACAGTGGCAGGCACTGCTAGCATTGTGGGCCGATCGTCACTTCACATTAGGAGCCAGCAGCCGCAATGGTCTTGGGCAAATCAAGGTGATCGCCTGTGAGCAAACATCGTTTGATTTAATGCAAGGCCCGAGTGCCGGCCAGGCATTACAACAGTTTTTGCATAGTGAGAACACCAGCACACAGCCGCTTACGCCTGCAGACGATCGCCATCAAAGACGCCTCGCCTCACTGCCATTACAAGCCGTTGACAACTGGCGTTGTGGTTCTGGAACCACGCGGCTCGGCGATCACGACACCGGCAATGACATTGGGATCAAAACATACAGTGAACCCGAGATTCATTGGCAAGCCAACCACGGCGCATTCTCCGAGCCACGGCCGATTTTATGTGGCAGCAGCATCAAAGGCATTCTCGCCCACCGTCTGGCCTATCACGTGCGTCGCCATCAGGCCGATTGGGCTGAGGATCGCGACACTATGATTCACGCCGAATGGCAAGTGCGCCCAGATGCATTGTCATCACTGTTTGGCGCCGCCACCAGTTCACAAGGGGAAGGCATTGCCGGCCACCTCTTTATTGACGATGCCGACGTGACGGATTACCGCACCACAGTACGCACCCACAACCGGATCGACCGCTTTACTGGTGGGGTGCAACAAGGCGGCTTATTCAGCGAAGAATTACTGTATCAGCCTAAATTTACCCTCAATATTTGGGTGAGCCAAAACACACGCCTCTCCTCGACGCTGCAAGCCGCCTTAGCAGATACCATCGAGGATCTGCGCCAAGGATTATTGCCCATGGGCGCGGGCAGTGGCCGCGGGACCAGCCTTGTCATGCCACAAACAGATGCTGAATGGATCGTTAACTGGGCAGCATTAGACACTGACAACCTTGCTACGGAGCACGCGCAATGAGTTTACCCCAATACCACACCCTCCAGCAGCAATCCGACGTGGATAACACAAAGCTCGGCGTCACGTTACCACGTTTACATGCAGGTGTTTTGCACATCGCACAAAGCATGCTCAGTTTTGATGACGTTTGCTCTCAAATTCACGCTTTTTCGCCCCAACAAGGTTGGGTGATGTATAGAGATAGCGTTACCTCAACCACACAGATACCCTCGCGCGACGATCTTATCGAAGCGGAATATTGCCATGATAACGATAGCCTACAAGTCCGATTGGTGGGTCCAAATCGCTACAGTGTGTGTGCAATGACGCACCAAGCATCCGATGCCTCTCATACAGTCAGTATGGTTTATCAACACGTTTCACTGATTGGTGATGTCCGACTGGGCGACCATCAATATGTACAATACCGCCTTTGGTACCAGCAACAAACCGACCACGTGCAACAAGGTCGCTGGATCCCGCTTGCCCAGCAATTTATCGGCTTTGCCCCAAAAGAGGAGAAATAATATGACTGAAGTTCATGCGCCTTATCATTTTGCTCCCTTGTCTCGCTGGGTTTACATGCCTGAATGGGCGCATTTAGTCAGCCATGATGTGCCCTTTAAAGAGGGCTATTCGGGGGCGATTCATTACACACTCTCGAATCGCACCGCCCTGTGTGTTGGCGGCCAACAAACCACAGACAAGCCCGCACAAGTAAAATGGCAGCGAGATCCCGAAGGCAACCCTGTTATTCCAGGCTCCAGCCTTAAAGGTATGCTGCGCAACCACCTCGACATCGCCACCTTTGCTAAAATGCGTCAAGTTGACGATCAACACCTGTCATATCGTGATATTTCGACAGGAAAAACTGAGTATGCGCAAGAGATCCACGACACAAACGCCCAAGCCTATTGGATCAAATTTGATCCTGATGCAAAGCGTTGGCAGTTTAAAAAGGCAGAGCACACCGTGCTCTTTCATGCCGATCTCAATCGATACGCCCACATCAATATCAAGAACAAAGACGCGGTCCCAGACAAATATCGCGCTTATTCCTTAACTCAACCGGCAGTGCCATTTAGGCTCGGTGAACAAACCATGGAGGGAACGAAAGGAAAGCCGGTTAAAGTGGAGTGTGCAACGGACCTTGGCCAAGGCGAACAACAGGGTATTCCTGTTTTCTCAGGATTTCGCCCCGGCCGTAAAGAGTATCAAGACAAGCGCTTAAACTTTAGTTACCTCTTTTATAACGAGGCACAAGAAAATACCGACCTCCCTCGAGAAGAGGCCCAACAGCTCGTCACCAAGCTGTTTAACAGTCATGACCAAGCGCTAGTGGATTACTTAAAAAACCACCCTCACCCCACATTCGGCATACCGGTATTCGCGCGTGAGCAAGCCGGTAAGATTGTCGCGCTGGGGTTTGCCAAGATGCCGCGCAAACTGTACCCACAGTCGATCAAGCAGACAGTGAAGAGCGCCCAGCCACTGAGTGAATCAGACGCTATTTTTGATCTGCCAGAATTACTATTCGGCACCTTGCGTGAACAAGGCTTTTCACTCAAAAGTCGCGTTTATTTTGCTGATGCCACCTGCAGCCTCAATCAGGGCTTCAGTCACTCTAATCCAGTCATTCTTGGCGCGCCAAAAGCCAGCTTTCTACCCAATTATATTGAGCAACATACGGGGGAAACCCCCACAACCCGTACCCTTACTCATTACCAAAAAGGAGCCATCCCCAAGGGATGGAAGCGCTACCCCACGCAAGCCCAATTTAATCATACCAGCTTGCCCGACAACCTGAAGGACAAGCGTGATGTCCAATCGCAGTTAGAGCTGCTGGCACCGGATAGTCAATTTGCCGGCAAGATTGTCTTTCATAACCTAAAAAGACAAGAAATCGGCGCGCTATTATGGGCACTGCAATTTAAAGATCCAGAGGGCAAGGTTTTTTATCATAGCTTGGGTCATGGCAAGCCCCTTGGCGCTGGGGCGGTCTCATTCACTGACTGCACCCTCGATGCCCGGCCCAACCAAACAGACGACGGTGATCCACTCACCATCGAGCAAGCGGTTGACGAATTTGTGGCGCACATGAATCACGTCTATCAAGCGAGTCACGAAGGCGAGAACAACTGGCAACACAGCCCACAAGTCCGTCATCTGTTTGCGTTTGGCGATCTGGCGGATAACCAAGATAAAAACCTCACCTATATGCCGCTTGAGTCCAAAGGTGCCGCTGGCATGAGCTATCAGCAAGCGCTGCAAGGTCACAGCAAAGATGTGTTGCCCGATTGGTATCACGGTGGCGCCCATCTACCTAGAAAAAGTGACCAGCCCAAACCCGCGCCCGGTGACTACAAAAATTTTGGTCAAGGGCGACTGGCGGATTTGGTCAGCCAACTTCCGCTCACTGACCGCGAGCAACAACTTTGGGCGACAGCCGACGAACAAGCCGAAGCCGAGCGCAAAGCGAGTGCGTTTGCCCAGCTTTCACCGCTGGAACAACAGTTTATGCAACTCGAGCACGACTTAGCCTTGCCAGAAGTTCGCGCCTCTCAAGACAGACGGCGCGACTATGTGCAAGCCATGGACGATCTGCTCGATGCCTGCTTAGCCGATCCCCACCACTATGGCTTTGTTCCCTCGCTGCTCGCGCTCTGTCGAGACACGTCCAAGTCTGCTTATTTGGATCTGGCTAAGAATAAAAAGAACAAACCCAAATTGGCTGCACGCAAAGACAAACTGGCAGAACTAGAAACGAAATATAAGTGAGATCAACCATGATAACACCTGCATGGGCAGCGCTAACCGAGACGTTCACCCTGTTAAAACTAAACATCACCATTCAGCTTCATGAAGATGCGGTGCTACCGGCGTTTAAAGGCTCGATGCTGCATGGATGGTTTGGGCATGCACTCCAACGCGCCGACGAGCATGCCTTTTTTGTCTGTTACGGCAATCATGACAACCAACAACCCAAACCCTATGTTATTTGTCCCAATGAGGATCACAAAACCCATTGGCGCAAAGGGGAGTTGTATCACTTTGACATCACCCTGTTTGGCCATGCCACACAATTGGTGGATGCCCTGTTTAAAGCATTAAAACAGGGCGAATCCTTGGGTATGGGGCCACAGCGTACCCCATTTCGTGTGTTAAGCGTGGCATCCATGACCCCCACCGGGCTGCGTTCGGGGGTCGTTCCCCTGTCGTTGGCCGACTGGCTGGCGGTGGCGCCAGTCAGTCAATTAGACACTGCGGAAAAAGAGCTGGCCATCACCTGCTTAACCCCCACACGCTTAAAGCGAAACGGCAAGGTATGCCATCAATCGCTGCCTGATCTGGGGGAGTGGGTGCAGCAGATCTTACGCCGCTTGGTGCTACTAAGTCGGTTCTGGGTAAACGACGACCAACGCCTATTTGATGCCCTTTACCAATATCAACCGCGCATTGGCCCGCATCAAGTCAGTAGCGATTGTTACTTTGAAGACTGGCAAAGGTTTTCACACAAGAATAAGGAGTTTGTCCCATTTGGCGGCATTAAAGGCCAAGTGAGTTTTTGCGGCGACATTGCCCACGTGATCCCGCTGTTAACCCTCGGCCAAGCCTTACATATCGGTGGCAAAACCACGTTTGGTTTAGGCAAATACCAATTAATTGCCTAACCGAGCGAATGACCAATTGGTGATGGCCGTCATCACAACGGCGCGCCATCCATAATGGCCAACACACGCCCGCGATTTAACAAGGAATGACAATGAATAAAGACTACGTTTTACTGGCCGTTGCCGGCATGACACCACAAATTATTACCGAGACCCTATACGGCATTTATCAAAAAACCCCGGAAAAGCTCCCACACCGCGTGAAGGTGATCACTTCTCAAGCAGGGGAGGAGCGACTCATTAAGAACTTACTCGGCGATGATAGCCCGCTGAAGCAGCTGATCGCCGATTATAACCTGCCGGAGATTGCGTTTTCCAAGAAAGACATTTTGGTTCCAAAGGATCGAAACGGACAGCCGCTGAATGACGTGCAAAGTGAAGAGGATCAAGCGATCATCACAGACTTTATTACCGAGCAAGTGCGGCAACTTAGCCAGCAACCGGATATTGCCATTCATGCCTCATTGGCCGGCGGACGTAAAACCATGGGCTTTGCCTTGGGATATGCCATGAGCTTATTTGGGCGCCCATGTGACTGCCTCAGTCATGTACTCGTCAATGAACCGTACGAAACGATTCCCGACTTTTATTACCCGACCCCTTACACCGTGATGCGCGCGGATCGAAGCAAATCGACCCGTTATGATTTGAGCCAAGCCAAAGTGATGCTCGCCAATATTCCCCTAGTCATGATGCGCGAAGAAATGCCGCAAGATTTAATTAAGCGCGATGATCTCAGTTACACCGAAACGGTCAACCGAATCAACCAAGCCAATGCCATCACCCAAGAACAAGCCAGCGTGGTGCTGGACTATTCAACCATGACTATTTTTTGTGATGGTCTCCCTATTCCCCTGCAACCGATCAACTTTGCCTTTTATAGCTGGATGGCGAGAGAAAGCCGCGAATTTCCTGGCGAAGGGATCGAGCCGGCCTCTGACGACATGTCCGCCCGCGAGCTTGATATGCGCTTAGCGCAACTTATCCATGCGGCCACGTCCTTTGATAGTGCCGCATTGCCAAGCGAGCGCGACGATTGGGATCTAGTGAGGTGGGTAGAGCTCGCCGAAGAAACCGCGGAGGAAATCGTAAAATATGACACGGATTCGGGCGTAGCCCGCAAGCGTTGGTTGTTCCAAGGCGATAGAAAAGATACAGACATTCTGTTCAACAGCGACTTAGAGCGACCGCTTGATGAGCTGAGAAAACGGCACAAAAATTTATGGAATCGCTTGTTAAAAGAGACCAACAAGCAAATCACCGACAAGCTGGGTAAGAAATTAGGCCAGTACTACACGATTAATAACGTGCATAAGCGGAAAGTCAACAGAGCGGGTTATGTGTATAAAGGCCTAACGATTGCGCCTGACAATATTCAATACAAAAACGCCACCAGTTAGGCAACTTAGACGATGCGCACACGCAAAAGACCACAGGGTTAACCCTGTGGCCTTTTTTTATCGCTCACGATCTTGGTGCCCGGGGGGCTAGGCACGACAGATAAAACCCTTTAGTCAGGGCGTGGTCCGTGAGGACATCAAGCTAATGAAGTCATGCTACAGCAACAACTGTCTTAATCCCTTTAGTCAGGGCGTGGTCCGTGAGGACACGGAAAGGGAATATACCCTAGACGATGAACTTTGGTCTTAATCCCTTTAGTCAGGGCGTGGTCCGTGAGGACACGATGTGGAAGTTCTAAGCCCATTGACCGTTAGCGTCTTAATCCCTTTAGTCAGGGCGTGGTCCGTGAGGACGATAGACAATTGCAAAACAGCCAAGCAAATGCAGGTCTTAATCCCTTTAGTCAGGGCGTGGTCCGTGAGGACTTTGAGCACATCTTCTATTTTATCATCCACAATAGGTCTTAATCCCTTTAGTCAGGGCGTGGTCCGTGAGGACTAAAAATTCATTAATTGATACCCAAACGCCCATTAAGTCTTAATCCCTTTAGTCAGGGCGTGGTCCGTGCGGACTCGAAGAGTTGGCCTCTGACGCCGAGAGCGCAGCGTCTTAATCCCTTTAGTCAGGGCGTGGTCCGTGAGGACTCGACCTGCCTGTATACGACGCTATGGCCTTCGTGGTCTTAATCCCTTTAGTCAGGGCGTGGTCCGTGAGGACCATGGGTGTTGAAAAGGAAAACACACATCGTTACAGTCTTAATCCCTTTAGTCAGGGCGTGGTCCGTGAGGACATAAGCAACAACGTGGAGGGGTTATCCCCTCCACGTCTTAATCCCTTTAGTCAGGGCGTGGTCCGTGAGGACAGTTTCTACTTATAACTGATTGTTTTTATCTTTGCAAGCTGCAAAATAAACAGTCGTTTTAAACAGTGGATAACTTTTAAAATCAAGCAATTTTCATACCGTATTATTGAACAAACCGCGCTAAGCGAGGATCATCATGGGCGATCACCAGGTCACTGGACGGCATAAGATGAAAGCTGCCCGCGGTGGGATTAAAAGGAATACACAATAGCTTATCTTCATTATCATCAATTATGCCAATAAGATGCTGACACGCTTTTTCTTTTTCTGCTTTATTAAGCGCAAACACGAACACCGACTTTTGTAACGGCCAACCATACTGACTGCAATATTGATAAATACGCCGTAACCGCTTAGGGTGGCTCACATCGTAGCTGATTAGCCATAGGGGTTTATCCATGGATTATGCCCTCTCGATATAATGGCGACAAAGACGCGCTAACCGACGCAATCTCTGACGCCGCTTTTTCTGCCATGCAAACCATTTTGGATAAAATTGTTGCTGCCCTTCTCGGGTTAATCGGCACCCCGCCGATGTTGAGGAAAAATGCGCAGGTGTGAATGTGCCAGCCTGCCACTGAGCAATCACCCATAACTCCAATTCCGCCCGCGTGAGCTCTTTAATATCCAATATCAGGCTTGCACGACGGTAACCCGTTGCATGATGAACGCCGATGGTTAAGTCAAACCCCTCGGCCAGTAACGCCGGCGCTAATGCCTGATCTTCGAGGGTGGACGTCAGTGACAATAGCGCGTTAATGGGATCATGCGGCGGCTGTCGCTCGCGACCTTTAAAGCCGTCATGATAAAACGCCACCGCCCATTGGCGCCAATATTGATGGCTCATCTGTGCCTCTTGCAACATGGGGTGGGCGTGGGTGTGGTCGATGGCGGGCAGTTGAGCGCAGTCTAGCTTGGCTAACACACGATTTTGCCCTTCTCGGCGCGCATCGAGCAGGGCGCGGATCAGCGCTGCTCGCTTGGCTGGCACACAGACGGCTTGATATTGGCGGATCCGCACATTATTGGGCGCAGCGTGTGGGTTAAACAGGCTTACACAGTGTTTGCGGCCGATCACTATTAGATCTTTGCCTGCCGCGGCTAACGCCAGCTGTAAGTCAGTACTTAGCGTGATCCCTTTACCTAACACCACCCTGTCTATCGCATGCAGCGGCAATAAGCGAGGCGGCGCGCTGTTGTGCTGTATATGCAGGATCTGATTGTTAATATGGACATGGTAGTTCGGTGAATCCAGTACGACTGTGGTCATAGCCAAGCTCCATCGTTAAACATGGCCCCAGTGTACTCAACGCCTTAACCGCTAACTTGTGTTCACCAATTGGTGAGCCCACTGTGTTTCCTTACTCAGCCGCCGTAACATGATAGGCTTGCAGGCTGGCCCCCATATCCTCCAGTTGCGTGGCGGTCAGCTCTTGCCCGCGTTGTGCCCATGTTACCGGCACGGTTAAATGCCAGTAGTGTCCGCCACGGGCCGCGACGGCAGCGGCCAGTGGGATCGGTAAGGTGCCAATCACCGTGTCCCCAGCTTGAATCGTCTCGACGTCCAAATGAGGGAGACACGCATCCACCGTTATCTTGTGTCTTGCACACCATTCGACGGCGCCTTGATGGCGTGTCACCAAATAGATCATGCGACGCTTACTCCTACCTTGATCGTTTATGCTAGCCCATGTTTTGTTGGCACTGAGCCAACGCAGCCTTAATGGCGCTGATGGTGGCGGGCTCACAAAGCGCAATATTGACGTCGTTAGCACGGGTGCGCATTGCATCAGGACATTCATGAAAACTCACTAATAAGCTTTGTCCATATAGCCCCCCCAACTTACGGCTCAGGTTATCCAGTTTATGGGTTACATCTTGGCTGTTGGTAGATTTCGATTGCCAATTGACCGCCTTGCATTCAATGGTTAAAAGCTGATTATTGTGGCGCACTAACACATCAAATTCGTTGTTTTTCCCTTTACTCGCGTTACTCGCGGTGTTTTCAGTCATAAAGTGTGCGCGATCATGGCGATCGCCCCATACACCTTCCACATTCATCATCACTTGTTCAAACCCGGCGTCTTTCGCAAGCAGATAGGTTAATTCCTCTAGCCACATGCCCGCTAAATAGCGGCATGCCTGATGGCTGGTAAAGGTGACTTGCTGCTCCCCCTCGCGCCATTCAATCAAACCTTCATCCGCCAATCGTTGATAGAGCGTGGCCCATGTGTTGAAAGGCGCGTGGGGCATGCTCTGCGTCGCCGTATTCGGATAATCCTTGGCTGCCTCAGCGGCGAGATATTGCAACTGCCCGAGCATCTGGGGAGTTTTCTCCTTGCTACAGTGCTTGGCTAAAAATCGGCTTAAGGCTGCACGCGCTACTACCGCGTCATCATTGGTGGTATCAATGGCGTCGGTCATCATAAAGCCATTGGCTTCAAGCAACTGATCCAAACTGAGCACCGACTGATAAGGCAAGGGAGGTAACTGCAGCCCGTCTTCGTCGTTTAAGATAGGAATCGCTTTATTTTGGCTATCGGTATAAATGATTAACGCCCAATTAGGATCTTGTCCTGGTGCGGCGTGTGCTTTGGCCATAATGTTGTATTGGTTAAACGCGTTGGTAAAGGTCAGTGACATGGGTTTGGTGCCACCGGTGGCATTCAATATCCAGCGCATATGGGCAAACTCGGTGCTGAGACAGTCAATCACTTCGCGCGCTTGTTGTTTCAGCGCCCCCACTTCATGACTGCTGCGGCCTTCGCAGAGTGTCACCACAATATCGCGATCACGGTACATATCGGCTAATGCCTCAGCGCGGGCTTTGAGGGTGTGATCCCCAAGCACCAGGATCACATGCGTGCAGGCGTTGTCGCCCAATGTGGGAATAAGATTAGGCAGCAATTGGTTGGAGACAAGATTGATATGAACGTGTTGCATAGCACCTCCTTGTATGGGGCCGTGGCAATGGGTGATTAAACGCTGCCCAGTATCGCGGGCAACTGATAAGGGTAAGGATACCTGTTATCCGATGCCAGCGCACGGTTCACCAATCGGTGATAGTAGGAAAATCAAACACAAGAGGGAGCCCTTTAAGCGAGGCGTGAAATAAAGGGCCTAGGGCCTAGGCTCCTAGGCCCTACATATTAATCCCTTTAGTCAGGGCGTGGTCCGTTAGGACTAGACGTTCAGGACGCTTATCAAGAGGAACTTGAGTCTTAATCCCTTTAGTCAGGGCGTGGTCCGTTAGGACGCAAAACTCCCCTTTGTAATTACTGGTTCCGTATTAGTCTTAATCCCTTTARTCAGGGCGTGGTCCGTTAGGACGATGGTAGAAATGAGAAAAGACTTTGACGGATTATGTCTTAATCCCTTTAGTCAGGGCGTGGTCCGTGAGGACGGCAAACCGCAACCGCAGCATGACCAACATGCTAAGTCTTAATCCCTTTAGTCAGGGCGTGGTCCGTTAGGACTTTAATTTGGAGATAAAATTATGAGCAAAGTAAAGGTCTTAATCCCTTTAGTCAGGGCGTGGTCCGTTAGGACTTTACGTCAAGACTGGCAATGTGGTTGACATTAAGTCTTAATCCCTTTAGTCAGGGCGTGGTCCGTTAGGACACAGATTTTCTGTGCAGCAATCTCCTCACCTGTTGTCTTAATCCCTTTAGTCAGGGCGTGGTCCGTTAGGACATAGCCAGTGGGTTTTTCCCTGCAACACCGTAGAGTCTTAATCCCTTTAGTCAGGGCGTGGTCCGTTAGGACAAAACACGACAAGACAAAGGTCATAAAAATGATTGAGGTCTTAATCCCTTTAGTCAGGGCGTGGTCCGTTAGGACACCAACCGGCACCTTTACTTCTTCTATCTAATAAACGTCTTAATCCCTTTAGTCAGGGCGTGGTCCGTTAGGACTCCAGATCCTACCAACAAGTGGTTGGGTAACGAGTCTTAATCCCTTTAGTCAGGGCGTGGTCCGTTAGGACATTAATCACTTCCCTATTGTTCGTTACAACAAAGGTCTTAATCCCTTTAGTCAGGGCGTGGTCCGTTAGGACGATCAATTTCTTTCGGTGAATGATGTGTGGTTAAGTCTTAATCCCTTTAGTCAGGGCGTGGTCCGTTAGGACTGAAATTTAACAGGGCCGTCAAATGCGTCACCGAGTCTTAATCCCTTTAGTCAGGGCGTGGTCCGTTAGGACGATCAATTTCTTTCGGTGAATGATGTGTGGTTAAGTCTTAATCCCTTTAGTCAGGGCGTGGTCCGTTAGGACTGAAATTTAACAGGGCCGTCAAATGCGTCACCGAGTCTTAATCCCTTTAGTCAGGGCGTGGTCCGTTAGGACCAAAAGGGGCCATCCGGCCCCTTAATCAATCAAAGTCTTAATCCCTTTAGTCAGGGCGTGGTCCGTTAGGACCTGCAAGCATCATTCGATAAGCAGTCAGCATCAATGTCTTAATCCCTTTAGTCAGGGCGTGGTCCGTTAGGACGCTAACGATGCAGAAGCTGCACTTGACACACTCTCGTCTTAATCCCTTTAGTCAGGGCGTGGTCCGTTAGGACTCTATGTGTGACACAATATTACGTTCGAGTTGTTCGTCTTAATCCCTTTAGTCAGGGCGTGGTCCGTTAGGACAGTTTTCATTTATAACTGATTGTTTTGACCTTTGCAAGTTGCGAAATAAACAAGCGTTTTAAACACGCTAAATTTTACAAAAATAAGCAAATGACGTGCCATGTTGTTATTCTCGCTGGTAAGCGATTGAACGTCTTGTCATCTTATTTTAATCTTCTCGATCCCACACTCGCCAGGTATTTGCGCGTAAATGTGCCTTGGCGGTGTCTTTTAGCATCCAGGTAAAACTGTCGCTGTTTGCACGGTTATCCGACAAACACCACGACGAAAATTGATGGCAGTTGTCAAACAGCATATTGTAGTCTTGACGTTTGCCTACCGCCTGCATCGCTCGCGTGGCTGCCGCTGGCGAGCCGACCGCTTGCTCATCTTGGCATGACACATAAATACTTATCGCTGGGTTAAAGCCACCCAAGCGCTGTAAAAACTGTGCCGGCGATACGGCTTCAATAAAACCGTCACCATTTAGGTGGACAATCTGATCATTTCCCACATAAATCCCTGAGTGCTCGAAGGCAAGCGCTAAATCACAATAAACAAGGCTACCGGGCACAGGCAGCACTTTGTCACGCAAAACATTATCGGCAATGTGCCGCGCTAATAAAAAACTTGGCCCCGTTCCCAAATAGATTTTCATTCGCTTGCCTCCTCACTTCGTATAGATTATGCCGATCGCGGTTGAACACGACGACGATGTCTTGGCAGGTGCGCCAGCAAGTGCGTCATCACTGCCTCAAGGTTGTAGTGGTATTCGGCGCTGTAACACACAGGTCGTGCGATTGAGAGCCCGGTGGAATCGGCAATCCGCGCTTGTACGGATGCCGCCTTCTGGCTTAAAAATTCAGCCAAGATGTGATCCGGTGAGTGAGTTATTCGATCCCAGTGCCGCCCTTTCATGGCCATATCGGCTTGGTTGATCATCACCGCCACCCGCTCTGGGGCAATATACGGCAAGACCACGGTTTCCAACAGGGTGACACTGGTGCCCAAATCGCGGATCCCGCCTTCAAGGATCACCACCACCATATCAATAAAGCCATATGCGCCGCCTTGGGTGCTGGTACAGGTTTCTTCAAGGCTACGTTGGATAGCCAAACCATGTCGTTGGTCCGCGGCTTTCCCATCTCCCAGCCCGGCAGAATCATGAAAACGCAGGCTGTCTGACATGGCATAGCCACTGATTTGCTGGGTATGCGGATCAACGCCACTGCCGACGTCGGCCACCGGGGCCTTTGCCAGTGCATTGATGGTGCTGCTTTTGCCACTGCCGGTGGCACCAACCAGTAACACATCAAGCGGGAATAGCAGACCGCGTTGGCGCATCGCCGTATCGAGCTGGGTGAAATAAGACATCGTTTCTCCTATTATCTAGCCTGTAAAGGGTGTCACTACTGTCGCTGTAAGTTAAGGCGGTATGCACCGCCTCTGGGCCACATCAACTGAATAGCCCAACAAAGAAACCAACCGCTGCCCCAGCGGCCGCGCCCAGCACTTTTCCTGGGGCACCAAAGTAGCTACCCAACTCTGCGCCTTTTTCCGCCCCCTCGGTGACCGATTCCCACAACGATTTGCGCACGGACTCACGATAGTCTTCATCGCTATCGTTGTGCTCACGCATCGCTTTGTCACGGTTAATGTCGCGCATTAACGCCACACGTTTGCTTGCTTTCACATGGCGCAAGATGTAAGCAAACAATTTTCCCATGTTATAGGGCGGTTGCTGTTCGTCGCCTTCCTTATAGCCTGCGGCATAATGCACCACCTCGACGTTCTCACCGGTAGCCTCATAGATACGGCGCTGTGTTGATCTGATCTTGTCACGCAAGAATGCATCCAATATTGGCTCGGGCTTATTGTTAATCGGATCCCAATGCCGCCCTTTCATGGCCATATCGGCTTGGTTAATCCCCACCAGTAAGCGGTCGGTATGCTCGCCCAGTGCGGGAATAATCACCTCGTTAATCAACTCAAACGAGGTGCCAAGATCACGGCTGCTACCATCTAACACCACTAACACCAGGTCGATCAGTAGTTCACCGTTTTCATCGCACTCTTCGAGCTTGTTGAGGATATTGCGCGCGTGCCGAATATCGCTTTCGCGACCATCCCCCAACCCTGGGCTATCAAACAAGACAAGGTTGTTAAATTGATACTGCTCGATGGTCATGGTCTCCGGATCCGGGCTTTGTCCAACTTTGGCCTTGTCCGCATCAAACAACGCGTTAATGGTCGACGATTTACCGCACCCTGTTGCGCCTGTGACTAAAATATTCACCGGCCGATTGCCAAGCTCGCCAAACATGTCAAACCAACTGTGCTCTCGCGGGTAGTTTGCGCCTGTCATGCTCTGCTCGCTACCTTGCATCTGCGCCTGGGTGTGTTGATTCCGCGTCATAAGCGTTCTCCTGTTATCGGGTTGCTGTGATAAACAACGCGCCTTGATGGCTGCGTTGTGGCAATGAGTCAATGCTACTTCACTGGGATAAGGGCTGCGGCCCTTGACCAATTGGTGAACTCTTAGCACCGTGCCGGTGTGCCCACGATGATCTTGGCTTTGGGGATCCCAGCAATGTCACGCACGTAGTGGTAACTGTCGGCCTCATTAACACGCACGGGTTTATTCAGCAACTCGCTGACTAAACTGGCGTGGATCAGGTATTGGTGACCCTGGCAGTGCAGCATCACAAAGTGTTCGGCGCGTTCAGAAAGCTCCATCCAACTATTGGGGAGAGCGCCACAAATGAGCCGTTTTAGCGCGGCACGCGCGGCCGATTTAGCACGACGACACGCTGCCATTGCCACTAATTTCCAGCCACGTTTGGCTTTGAATAAAATCACGGCGATTACCCGCGTGCCACGCACAACCAGTTGCCAACGTTGGGTTTGCTCTAACATGTGCTGCTTATTGGCGTAATGCAGACCGCCTTTCACGCGGGCATAACTGACCACCAACAACGCCCAGACTTGATCAGCATAGTCTTGCATTTGGCTGGCGGTGGTTACGGTGATGGTTTGTGTCTGCATGGCTCGCCCCTGTGCTGTAAAACCATTCTTAGGTTACACAGTGCGATTGAAGATAGGCCGGATGACCAATTGGTGATTAAGTAAGGGAAACAATAGACTGGGCGTGGTGGCTAAAGAACTATGATACGAGGATCTTTAGCCACCGAGTCTGACAACATGGCCGCGCCTGCAGGCAACTGCAGGCGCGCATCCGTTCAAGCCGTGTCGACAACCGAAAGAGCGACTCCTATAGTAAAATATGGAACTCAAGGAGCTGTGTTATTGGTGTGTTTATTCGGATAAAAAGCCTATTTTTTTGCGTGCTCTTTTGCGTATTACTTGGCGTAATCGCGACAATAGGCCTGATACGATCTTTACAACAAGCAGAAGATAAATCTCGTGGACGAGTCGAAGGGTTAAGTTTTTTGATTGCCGAATGGGTGGAAGGCTCGTTTCAGATAACCGATTATTTATTACGAGATATGTTGGGGCATGTCCAACCCGAAGACCTTGTCTACCCCCACCCGGATCCAGACGCGCATCAACGTCTAACAGCGTTAATTGCCTCTAAAATGAACACAGTTCCTAATGTCATTCTTGCCGGCTTTTTTGATCAAAACTGTATTATCACTCATGCCAACAGCAAGGAACTAGGCTGGGATGGCAGCCATCGAGACTACTGTAAAGCGCTACGAGACTCTCCCGATCGAAATACATTCGTCTCCAATGCATTTAAAAGTACGACGGGCCCACTGAATGTCACCCAATCGCGAAAGTTTTTGCCAAACCAACCCAGCTTTCAAGGTTTTGCGGCCTTGGGCGTTGATCTCACTTTTTTCTCCAACTGGGTTGGAGAAATCTCGATAGATCCGCTGGATGTAGTCGCCATCTTAGATCAAAATCTAAGACTTTTAGCAAGAGAGCCCAGTAAACCCGAGAGCTTGGGCAAGCTGATAGAAGACCCTATTGTTAGTGCCTTTATTGCGTCCGGGCTAACAGAAAAAAGCTTTCGAGCTACGTCACCCATTGATGGTGTGCCGCGTTTATTCAGTATTCGCAAAGTCGAGGGGCTACCGTTTTATACTTTAGTTGGAGAAGCAGACCAACATTGGCAAGCAGACTGGCGCTATCAAGTGAGAGTCGCGGTGGGGGCGCTGATCGTATTGTGGTTACTTGCCCTATTCACGCTTCGTACATACTGGGACCAGTTAAACTATCTTGGCGAACTCAAAATCGCGCGTGACAAGCTTGAAACGTTAAGCATTACCGATCCACTTACCGGATTAGCGAATCGGCGCTGCTTTGATGAAGTGCTTAATGCTGAATATCAACGACTGAAACGAACACGCGCACCCATGTCGGTAATCATGATCGACTTAGATTACTTTAAAGCCTTCAATGACACCTATGGTCACTTGGCGGGCGACAGATGTCTAAAGGCGGTTAGCGAAGTCATCCAACAAAGCCTAAAACGCCCACAAGATTTGGCCGCACGATACGGGGGCGAGGAATTCTGTTGTATCTTACCGGAAACCCCACATGCCGGCGCAACCGCGATTGCGATGACGATTAAAGCGTCGATTACAGCACTTGGTATTCCCCACGGCAGATCCAACGCCGCGCGTCATGTTACCGCTAGTTTGGGGGTTGCGACCATTGAGTGTACGCCAGACATCTCGCCTGACTATCTTGTCCACTTGGCGGATCAACGCCTATATTGGGCGAAGAACAATGGACGTGATCAAGTGGGATTTGAGCAACGCCCAGCACACAAAACGAAAGACGACTAACTCCTCTTACTCGCCATAAGCTACTTATACCTATGGCATTAATACATATACCCAAGCCAATCCATATGCCCTGCAGGCCATGATTTATCTTTCATCGGTTTAACGTACAATTCATCGACATACTCAACCGCAACGCCATAATTTGTATGTTCATGGATGCGTAGCCAAGAGGCATGTGACTCGACGAGCTGAAAGCCATTGGCCACATAAAAATCGTGCAGCTCAGAAATAAGAATAATGAAATCAACATCTTTATCTCGCGCATAGTCAACCAGTTGCGCCAGCATACTCGAGCCAATCCCTTTTCTTTGCCAAGCGCTGTCGATGCAAAAATCACTCACGCCTAACACTTTGTATACCTCACCACCGACATTCACTGCCCTGTAATCCAGCCCCATATAACCAATCAGTTGATTGTCGTGGTACTGCAAAGCCCGCATATGGAGAAGCTGCTTGTAGTAAGAACGGGAAACTTGATGGTCAGGAAATGCCTTGTTTCTAAGCGCTTGAATAGCCTCATGCTGCGCGTTCGACACTTCGATTTCTGGGAGAACTTCCATGTTTAAGTTATTGATAATAAGTCCATTTATTTAACGATTAAGCGTTGCGCAATATTAATCGAACGCAATAATGTTGGCTCAAGGGTGACGTAGAAGTGTGTTTTAAATCACACAATAAAAATGGCGGCCTCTACGTAAAGTAAAAGCCGCCATTCCTTTATAACCTTGATTAACGCTCTATGATAACCAGATCGATACGGCGTAAATCTTCATCTCCCGGCGTATGTCGGTATCCCATTGCCGACATTACAACCGTTTCCTTCGCTGGTTCAACTGCAAGGCTTTTCTCGCCTTCTTGTGGATCTTTAATGCTCTTGATGTAGAAAACACCGAGACTTTGACCTGAGTTACCACCGATAAGGTCAATATCGAGTTCGCCATGGTGTCCGGTTTTTGCAATGACTTTAAAGGTTCGCTCGTGCCCCTCAGGTATTACTTGGTTATTGATGGAAGCGCCATCTTCTTCTACCCAAGAGTCACGCGTCACTTGGGTGGTGATCGACTGTTGGGTAAAGTTCTTGATAGTTACATTGGCTGGACTTGACATGTTTATCTCCTATAAATCTTTAATCTTCATCGAAATGCCTAGCATTCTGGCAATTGACACGATCAAAGCACTTACAGGCGTATCCCCGACGCCCTATACGCCAACCGCTAAGTACTGGTCATCTCAAGTTAAGACCGAAGAACAACAACAAGCAAGATTTGCCCATAAAAAAATACATTGTCATGACATATCACTTAGGACTGCTGAATAGTCATAAGCTGTTAGGTCACGATCAATCGATACAAATACGCGTCACTCGCCCCATACTGAATCCGTTTGATTCTTTGAAAACCCTGTTTCTCGTAAAACCGCTGCGCGCCGACACTGAACGTGGGAGTTTCTAGTTCGATCACTTCTCCCGGCAGTACGTGTGCCTTAAGAAATTCGAGTACCATCTGACCCATCCCTCGCCCTTGATAATCTGGGGCGATAAACAGCCTTATCAACTGGAGGATGCCGGATTGGTATAAAAAGTAAAACCCGCCCACCCGCTGACTGTTTTGCTTAATCACATAATATTGGTAACAGCTTGCGGCGTATCGTTGATGATCATAACTATCGTAACCAGGCGGTCCCGACCCACAAAGCGCGCGGTCAGACGCAAATGCGCGTATTTGCAACCGTACAAGTTCATGCATGTCACACTCATTTGCCTTTTCAATCAAGCACACGTCATCACTCACTTCTTTCACCATACCAAGCAGCTGTGGTCACGCCTCTTTGCAATCACGAATGGGACTCATGGTTGCTCTATCTGCTTAAAGTTGAAATTCAATAGCTGAGATTTACTGATTGGCGTGCTCGATTCAGCAAAGAAAACGTGTCGCGCTCCCGCCCCTAGTGTCGCTTCGCGGAAAGCACGTACCTCAACATTAGTAATTCCACCTTCAATTTTCTCGATAAATTGAACAATCGCTATTGGCGATAGAGAAAAAATACTTTTAGGTAATAGTTCATCGAGTACCTCTTTTAAACAGCGTTCAATGGCAAAGAACTCACCCATTAAGGTTCTTGGATGCGATAGCGCTGCACATGTCCGCACAATCGAGCTATCCGTTTCAAGATGTGTTGCTTTAACTTCACCCTTTTTAATTTGCAGATGCACATGATTCTTTTTGAACACTTAAACTCCTTGGAAAAATGGCACACATCATTTTTAAATATTGGTCTTATCAACATTCTTAATGGTTACCTGCGCACCCGTTTGACTGTTGATTGTCTTATGGTACCGACCATTAACGAAATGTAGTGCTGAATAATCACTTATCCCATAGCAAGGCATGTTTATATGATGATTGGCGAACTGAGAAAACAGCTCAGCTTTTTCGTCACTCCCCGTATAATGCGCTGATGCAAGACCTTGGACAAAGCTAAGCCCCTCGATAACGGAATACTTCTCAGGATCGCTATCTGTGATCCCGTAGTCGAACCAACATATTGCCCCCGCACTCATACCACACAATATGATGCCACTTTCATAGCAATCTTGAAGTAGTTTATCTATTCCCCACGCTTTCCATACCGCTAACATAGAGCGTGTATTACCACCGCCGACATAAATTACATCTTGCTCTTGCAGATGTGTTCGCCAGTCTAGGTTGGCTTTAAATAATGGAAAATGACTTAAGCGGCGACTGAGTTTGGACTGATAAAAACGGTCGATGGCTTCCTCAGCATCCCCAGTGGCAGTGGGAATATAGCAAACTTTCGGATCGCTTTTCCCAGTTAACCTGAGCGCATATTGATCTAATTCGCTTTGCTGCTCTCCCATCATCCAACCACCACCGCCTAACGCGACAATATGTTTATCCATGACATGGCCTGATTATTGACTAAAGTTCCTTGTGTCTTAAAAAGTATCAAGGAAAGACGTGACATCTTCCCTTCGCGTAAAATGAAATTTTACACCATCAAATTTTTCGAATAATTGGCGATGATAGCTGTGTGAGCTCTTTGATTTTCTAAAATAATACTCGGAGGCCCATTGGATTAACGCTTGAAAGTTGTTTTTCGCTAACTCAGCATTCGCTTCTTCGCTAACATTTTGACCTCTTAAACGTAACGATTCTTCGCATTTGGTCCAGTCTATATCAATAAAAATCAATGTATCAGCAAACTCAAGTAACTCTTCAACGAGCGCACCAAAAACACCTTCGACAACCCAAGCATCCTCTGATGATAATTGTTTTAAATCGTCATCAATAAATTTTGCTGGCCGTTTCTTGCTATATCCACCTGGCTCCCAATAAAAAGTGTCTAGATTGACGTCTCTAGCACCAACCTTGGCTGACAGCCGAGCTGATAGCCAACTCTTCCCAGCCCCTGAGTTACCTATTATGACAACTCTTTTCATACACGGTTATCCATTTAATTGTCGCCACTTAAAAAGGAAAACGACAAATTCTTCCCGATGTAATCCATCTTAAAATATTTGTCGTCAATGCTATTATGCCCTTGGGTCCGGGATGGTTTTAAAGGTAGCGTCGAAAACCTTGTTGTCACCCTCAGAGAGCTTTAACTGATAACTAAGTGATTTTTCATAAAACTCTATAGCTTGGGCTCGTTCTCCTGTGATCAATAGTGAATGACTTAAGACCGCATTCGTGAATGCTTGAATCCAATTCGCTCCTTGTCCGTCAAAGTAGGAAAATGCCGCTTTCGCAAATTGGATACACAGTGGAGAATCATTGATACAAAGTGCTCTTGCTATTGCTAAATTGGCAAGTTCAATATTCTCTTGGGTTCCTACTTCTGACCAATGATACAGAGAGGAAAATGCAACAATTAAAAGCTTTTTCTTCTCTTCTTGGCTCAGGTCTGACTCCGATAACGACCAAAATTCATTGTTGCTTTCAATTGCGAAGTATCGGTTAAAGCGGGAGATTTCTTCACTATTTGGCTTTGCCATAAACATTCTTATTAATATAAATGATATAATTATAACCCACCCAATGCTTAGCAATAGGTGGTAACAATATACACTTCATAGTTATTAATCACACTTCAGAAGCATATACACAAACTTCCCTTTCCTGTCCTTGCATACGATTCGATTCCCTACCTATGTATGTGATACCTAATTTTTTAATCACAGACCTTGAGCGCGAATTTCCAACTAGATGTGTCACTTTTAAGCGCTTCAATCCATAGTGTTTTTTAGCAGAATCTATTAAACAACGCGATGCCTCTGTGGCATAACCTTTTCCCCAGTAAGGTATACCCAACCAATAACCAAGCAGGCCAGTACCCTCCTCCAATCTTGGAAAGCTCACCGCCCCAATGAGTTCCAACGTGGTTTTTAACGTGATGGCATAAACCACACCTTGGCCACTTAAAAACAACGACTCATGGGTTCGTATCCAATTTTCGGCATCAGAAATACTATATGGATGGGGAATATTTGCGGTCATTTCCGATATTTTCTTTTCCCCAACCAGTTCGGCGACACGTTCCGCATCATTGAGAGAAAACGGCCTCAATATTAACCTGTCACTTTCAAAAATTTTTTGCATTATACCTCCTTAAAAATGAAACGAGCATTATAAAAGGTCAAATCGCATGATTCCTAAAGGAAATTCAATTGTCCAAATAGATTTAAACCTAAATGTTACTATTGAAATTCGTCACCCTGATTTTTTAAGGTTTTATGCCCGCACCTTGTACAAACTTCATATCGATCGATTAAGTCCAACGATGCACCAATAGGGCTAGCAACACCACCAAAGAAACCGTCGAGAAAAGCCTTAAACTGTTCTTTTTTACTTTTCCCATATTTCGAAGGCTTTTGCTTTATGATTTCTTTATGCTCAGTTACTTGCCCACAATTCTCACAAAATATACTATTCATTCTAATTCCTTAGGGCTTTTAAAACCGCATTCATTATTCGATGCATCTAATCGCTCCATTCAACCACTTTCACTTTGAAGTCTGGTGGATATTGCGCTGTCTTTTTACCCGTTTTATAGGCTGGCATGCTGACCTCCTCAGGTCGTCGATGCGTGTCCAGTAAAACGGATCAAGTCCAAGCCCCTTATTGAGGCGTTTGTTATAGGGATTTTGCTAGGTTATTTAACTCGTTTCCACGCTCCTGCGTGGGAACGGGAAGTAATGTCTAATGGCCCTGTCACGGCAGGCAGCGGTGAGTCGCAGTAACAGACCTTCTCTATGTGTTTGCCGTAAGTAATGACTTAATGGCGGAAATGACAGAACGAAGTAGACATCTTTGTTGCTCGAGAGCATTGGCTTCTGGCGCAGCCAAAACATGCTATTGCCTATTGACCGGAGAAGAGCTCATAGGCGTTAGTTGCCCATCTCAAGTCCGAGTGCTAACATTTGTACACACAACAGCAAAGGAATACATCATGGACACTAGAATTCAATTTCGTGTTGATGAAGAAACAAAACGCCTAGCACAACAAATGGCTGAGAGCCAAGGGCGCACACTGAGTGATGCTTGCCGTGAACTTACTGAGCAACTCGCTGAACAACAAAGAAAAACATTATCTCACGATGCGTGGTTAACTGAACAAGTAAACCTAGCATTTGAGAAGTTTGACTCAGGAAAATCCGTTTTCGTTGAGCACCAAGCTGCTCAATCTCGAATGGAAGAGCGTAAAGCCAGAATCCGTAATCGAGGCAAGTAATGATTTTATGGGAAGAAGCGTCACTTAACGATCGTGAAAAGATCTTTGAGTTTCTCTATGACTTCAACCCTGAGGTGGCAGACAAAACTGACAGCCTCATTGAAGCAAAAGTAGAAAACTTGCTTGAACAACCTTTAATGGGCGTACAACGAGATGGCATCCGCGGACGATTACTCATTATTCCTGAGATTTCGATGATTGTCTCTTACTGGGTCGAGGGCGATATCATCCAAGTTATGCGTGTACTCCACCAAAAACAAAAATTCCCTACGGATTGATTGCTTCCTCTGGACAACTAACGAATGACATGGATTCCCCCTTTTGAAGATCTGCCACATTTAGGTGAAGCCTTTGGTAACGGAGGTAACCATGTCTGCTCAGTTCTTTTGTGGCGTTGATCTCGCCAAGCACCATTTTTCTCTTCACGCGGCGGACGACCACGGAAAAGTCATTCTCCATAACTCGTTCCCACGCTCCTGCGTGGGAACGTGAAGTAATGTCTAATGGCCCTGTCACGGCAGGCAGCGGTGAGTCGCAGTAACAGACCTTCTATATGTGTTTGCCGTAAGCAATGACTTAATGGCTGAAATGACAGAGCGAAGTAGACGACTTTGTTGTTCGAGAGCATTGGCTGCTGGCGCAGCCAAAAAATGCTATTGCCTATTGACCGGAGAAGGGCTCATATGAGTTAGGTTTTTACTCAAATAGTTCGTTAAACTTATCTGTATCCCACATAGAAACAATTGGTGAGTCTGATACTACCGCTTTACTAAAGCCATACTTTTCATTTTGACTAACGAAAGCTATGGGAGCATTTTTATAAAGTAAGGCTACTGAGTTACCATCTGCCGACCATAAGAAGCTAAAATCTTGCTCTGCTGTTTTTGGGATAACTGCTACTTCAGAAGCTAGACCTTCATGTAATTGCGGCGGTTCTCCTGCCCTCATTTTCTGTTTCCAAGCGTCCTCGGATACAGGAGCATACTGAATGTATGCGACAGCGTCTCGTTCTGGCTGTTGAGTCTCTGGCTTAGTTAAGTAAAGCACTCCAGATTGGTCAAACTCATCGAGAATTGCATAACGATCAGACACTTTATTATATGAGCTTAAAAACAAACCCTCAGACATTACTACTCCTGACATCAAAGTACACAAGATAAATATTACTTGCTTCATGTTACTCCGAAAACCTAAGGCCTCAAACACCGGCGCAGCTTCGCTGCGTCCGAGTAATTTGACTTGTTAGTTTTTGTTTAAACACAAAAGAACTTTTCATCCTCATCAAGAGATAAGATTACATTTTTGGATATCTTCTTGTAAGTTTCTTCTGATATTTTATCTGATAGCATTGACAGAATCTGTTGACCCGGTAGCTTCTTTGCTTCTTTGAAAATATCTTCAATCTGTTTTTTGTCAATATCCTCAATACTGTCATGAWATATAAAATTTGGTCGATTCAGCTTTAACTCATTAATAGCATGTATATATGCAAAATCAAAAGCAATGACTTCAGCTTTCTTTTTCCCACCCTCAGGATTAGTTGCTGAGTTATTGAGTTCTATAGAACAAATACCGCTATCCTTATTGAATTCTAAATCTATGCTGTATTCTTCATCGTGAAGACTTTTTGTAAGAGATCCTAAATGTGTATTGAATTTCTTCTCAAACTCATAAACATTGTCAATCTCTTTGGAAATAGCCTCAAGGATTTTTTGCAATTGAGCTTCAGCTTCAGTTTGATCTAATTTTGCCTTGGACTGCTGTTCCATTAGACCTTCTAACTTTCCAAGCTCAACTTTAAGCTCACCAAGACGTTTCAGATTTTTAGTCACATTGTCTAAGCTTTCCTTGGACCTCATATCAGAAAAAACTTGTAACTTATCTTTCCGTATTGAACTGAGCTCTGCTTGAAGACCTTCAGATTCCTCATTCAATTGGGGCAGGTCAATCGTAAGAAAGTGCCTCTTTTTTTCAACGAGGTTTCTATGGAACAAAATAACGTCTTCAAGTTCTCTTAAGGCTCCATCAATTGCTACACCAGAGAAACTATATATAGCTTTAAGCTCGTTGATTAAATAACCATTTTTGTCTTTGGATAATAGCTCGATAGTATGATTGATATTGTCTACTTTTCGCTGTATTGATAGAAGTTCTTCGGTATATCGGTCTTCTTTTACTTGTAGTTCTGAAAGCCTTTCTATTGGATTCGAATATTCTGACGAGTATTCGAATGTTAAAAGGTTGCTCTCTAGCTCTTTAGCATCTGCCTTATATTTCTTGATCTCACTTTTTGGCTTTTGCTCTTTCACTAGAGCATTGATTGAAGTGGCATTCCTTTTTCGTCTATTAACCAGATTCGTTGCATCTCTTTTCTCTGTAAGTAGAGACGTATTATTGAAACCGAAAAGGTATAAAAAAAGTTCGCTATAATCTTTTGGACCTTGTCGTTTATCAAGAAATTTGGTCGTACTTAACATTCTATGACTGTCATTTCTAATAAATTTAGGCGCTACAGCTCGAACAGAAGGCCTTCTAGTAGATATATTAAAGATTTTATCCTGGATAAATGACTCATATCCCTTTTCTTCAACAATTTCACCATTTACCCAGAATTCAGATTCTCCACCAATACATAGATTTCGAGAAATTTGATTTATTTTGTTCGAGAAGTCAAAAAAACTGAGAGAAGCAGTTACAACATTGTTCTTAAAAAGCGCTTCTATCTCTAGATTTGGCTTTTTGAACTCTTCATCGATGTAAATATTGTCTATGCTTCCTAGCATTAGAAAATCAACCACTCTTGATAATGTTGATTTTCCGACGCTGTTCCCTGTACGACCAGAATTGGGCTTGTTTGTGATGAGGTTAAGGCCTGTCTCGAATTTAACCAATCTTTTTACTTCGCTATTTATCTTTATTTCAAGGCTATCAAGCTTCATTTATAAAAACCTCTGTTCCATTAATCCCAATAGCCTTAATTGCAAACAACCAATCTAATGACAATATAATGTGATCAATCGATACTTTTAGTTCTGAAGAACAGTCAGTGAGTATCGTATCCAAGGACGGATTTTCCTCTGCCAATTTCTTTAGAATTTTTGCCCCGATACTTACAACATTTATCTCTGGGTCACAACCATTTCTAGGAATCATAAGTTGGATTTTCCATAATTATGCACTCAATAAAAGCATGAGCGACGACGACATTCACGCCCAATTCAACATGCTCTTTGTAAGCTGGAGTGTTTTTTGATTCAAWTACAGTATTTTTTAATCTTTGAATAATAAAATCTAAAATAAACTCTGAATTTTCTCTGATTTTAGCTATGTCTATATCGCAAGTTAGATAGTCGATCTCAACAGCGTCTAAAGCAAGATAATATAAATCGTTTAAATTTTGCAGGATTGTATCTTTTCCAAAAGTTATCAGTGAATCTATCTCGAGATAGGCTTCTTCTACTTTTGAGGAATGATCTAAGTATTGCTTTATGATATGGCTTTTAGCTTTAAGATTATTGTGTTGAATCTTCACAACTGTTTCAGAAGACGGGCGTCTTCTGCTTTTCTTAAACGTAAACGGCTTGTTAGCTAATGACTTTAGCAACTCATTTATAGCCGAGCTGATCTCATATTCGGGTGAATCCCCGATTATGATATTTCCAGCATTACGTTCAACTTGAACTGTTTTATTTACAGGGGGGTTACCCCCTTCATTTCCTATGGCCAAGATTCAGTCCTTACATGTCAATTTTCATGCCGCCAGAGTTGTTCTTTGTATATACATTCTTCTGGCCGTTTTGCATAACACTATCCTGACTATTATCTACTGTTGAATTCTTAGTTATTTCACCAATTTTTATTTTCAACTGTTTATTTTTCTTTGATGTAATCACAGCAAACACTGTACTTCCTACAGTACATAGCCAAGCCAGCGTGACCCCAATGTCTGATTTTACAAATTCAATGAAAGTATCCATTTCTATCCTTATTGATAAATGATGATGTTGATGAGAAAACTAACGTCCGCTTAAGGGGCAGCCAACGCAACTACCAACTTGCCGCATAATACCGTAATCACACAAACCAACGCATGATAAAAATGCCACGCGTTGGCTGTCCCTCTTGAAGCGTTTGTTAGCTTTGCTTCCGAAGTAACGCAAATTCATATTCTCCCCTCGGAATATATTGAGCGCTACAATGATGGCAACTGAAGATATCTAGATTTCTAATCACTTCTTCTGGTATAAAAATATCTTTGTTGCATAGCTGGCATTTAACGTCATAAGTATTGCAGCTCAGCTTAATTTCTTGTTTTACGATATCTGCCTTCACAGTAAGCAATGCACCACATCGAAAATTACTACATTTCCGAGTTTCTCCGTCTCGTACATTTTTTAGAGAAAATGCTATATCTTGTTGACATGCAGGGCATTGTTTAATGTCTATATTTTTATAACTTATCAATATGTTATTTCTTGTATATTGCTTGAGTTTTTCAGCAATATCACGTAAGTCTTTCTGTATGTTTCGATGCATTGCCTCAATAGCTTTCTGAGGTTCAACCAAATGCAAAAAATTGCCGAGTTTATTGTAAGTTTTGTGCAACCACTGCACTGGAGGGAGCTTCTGTTCTCCAAAAAATAACCAACCAGACTCAGGTGGTTTACTAGAATGCGACAAATTTACTTCGACTACGCAGTCGGAGGCGGAAAGCTTATCGAATTCAGCCAACATTTTTAGCGCTTTTGTAGGTTGCCACGTGTTTACGATAGTGTTTGGTAGACACTCAATGCCATGAAGCAATTTCTGATACACAATAGCCTCAATACAAAACCGTAATTCTAAGCAAGCATATACATGCTCAACTGAGTTATCAGATTCGAGCAGGTTCAATGCTCTCTGTAGATGCTTGTCTTTATTGTATGCATGAAATACTGACATATTACTCCTAAAAGCTAACATTGTATTAGTACGCATGCTCGATTTCTCAAAACCGTTATACGCAACTTATATTGTCTAAGCTTCTGTTATTATAGAAATTTTTCGTCATTCCGGCCTGTCTCTTTTCCGAGAAAGTGTGCATGCCGCCTATCTCTGGTAATCCGTTCACACTATCACCACACCCAATTCTCTAATCTATTGATTATATTTACTTTCTTTTTTCGCGTTCTGGGATAGTGTGAATGAGCGCCGACAAAGCGAGCACTCAATTGGCGTGCTTCCACCGATAAGCTGGTTATCCATCTAGTATTTCCCACGCTACCGCCGATCAGTTTTCGGTACCTAACACACCTTTCCGTCAGCATTGTCAGGCTAGCTTATCAAAGCCATGCTGATTTTTTCGTGCTTAATTGCCCAAAATGTTAGCGATGGCAGGTTTTGTGCGGGGGCGTGGCTGCAATGGCTTTGCCTACAAAAATAATAGGATCAGGGAGTTATCGCAGTAATTTTATGAAACCAATTTAATATATGGCGAGTATTGGTCTATTTTCCCACACAACACGGAGACGTTGTTATGCGACATCACGCCATATATAAGCAGGGATGGCGATCCCTTTTCGCACTTTTATCCACCACCGTCGCGCTATCGGCAGCAAGCGCTGAAGGCACTCAAGATACTATTCATGATCCTTGGCTTAAAAAGGTTGTCGCGCTAACAGGAAACCACAAGCCCGACAATCCAGACCCTACCAGCTATGGCATGGACCCTAAAACGGGTCAGTTTATTCATCCTCAGCGAACCTACCATGCCTACACACCCAAGCCATTTGATGGGTTACTCGATTATTGGGATGACAAAACGTATAGCAAAAACATGACGGTAGAGGCCTATTACCCCATCACGGTTGAGCCCTTCCACACGTGGCAAAATATTGTCGATTTTGATGGCAGGCGGTATCTGTATCAGTATGTGCGGCGCGATCTAAAGATCTTTGATATTACAAACCCAAAAGATCTGAAGTTGTTGTATACCCGCGGTAAGCAATGGGGGCCAAATGGGCCTCAAGGGGAAGAAGTGAACCCCTATCCCACTGGTGATATGTTTGGCGCGGCCAGCATACAGTGGAGCGAGGCTCGACAGAATTATGTGATGGTGCAGGCCTTTGAGATCCGTCGCTTCGGGCTATTGAAAGATAAATTCACCCAGCCGGAAAAAGTCGCACAAATCCGTCATGCCAAGCATTTAAAAGGATTTAAGGTGTATGACATGCATGGCCCACTTCCGGACCAATGGACATTAATCGCAGAGCGAAGCACCGATATTAACCACCCAGACGCTAAGGTGGGTGAACAACAAGGGTCGGGCGTGCGCGATATTCCCACTTGGTTTGGGGGAAAGACCATGATTGTTGCGGCCGCACCCGATGCCAGTTATGCATTAACCGAATATGGCAATGATTTATATTCCGCGGGTTATCAATCGTGGGATATGTCTGATCCGGCCAACCCAATATTTATGGATCAATTGGCAGTGCCGGGGCAAATTCTTAACCAACCTGCGCATCAAAAAGCGTATCTCAATAACCCTCGCGCAGGGAATCGTACCTCTTGGATGGGCGCTCGTATGTCGCTGTTTATTCCGACACCGGTCGAAGAAGGCGGGAAATATGGCTATGCCGCGATGGGCGGGCTTGGTTTCTATGTGGTCGATATTTCCAATCCAGAGCAGATGCAAGTGGTGAGTCACCTTGACTTTGAGCCCAGCGTAGCGGGGACAGAGGGCGACTTTATCGATGTATCCCAAGTCGAACAAACAGGCCTCGTCTACTTTAGCGGTTATCCACTTAATGAAGAGTGTTTTGAACCCTATAAAGACGTGCATATTATTGATGTGTCGGATCCCGCGCAGCCGAAAAAAGTCGGCGTGTTACCACGTCCAATCCCACCGAAAGAGGCTGCTTTTACGGATTTTTGTCAACGTCGCGGCAGCTTCGGCCCAAAACGTACCGGTGCTTACACCCAGCCCGGTATCGGCCGCCAAGGTATTCTTCCTTATAATTTTTATAACGCTGGCCTGCAGGTATTCGATGTTCGTGACCCACAACAACCTGCGATTGCGGCGTACTTCGTGCCGCCGTTCAAGGAAGATGAAGTTGCCAGTTATGCGATGGGGAATTTGTCACACAGTGTCTATGTGGAATATGACCGTAACTTATTTTGGCTGTTCACTAATCACGGGATCTACGTGCTCTCTTCGCCGGTGTTAGGCAAGCCATCCTTTGCACCGCCTGAGCAAGCCTGGCCACCTCGTCCTGCCAGTGCGCGTAATCCCCAATAAATGCTTTTCATATAAATGGCTTAGGTGTCGCCGGCTGGCTGGCGACATCTTTTCAGTCGTAAGGCCTTGTTTTGCTCGCCGTCGAGCGTCGGTCCAAACTCATGACTCCTTCTCGTTACCGATAAAGCGGTATACGAAAGCGCCCAATATCGCGCCAGCGATGGGGGCAACCCAGAATAACCACAATTGTGCAGTGGCCCAATCGCCCACGTAAAGCGCTACCCCTGTACTACGGGCCGGGTTCACCGAGGTGTTAGTCACGGGAATACTAATAAGGTGGATCAACGTCAAACACAGCCCAATGGCAATCGGTGCAAAACCTTGAGGGGCGCGTTGGTCGGTGGCACCGAGGATCACCACTAAAAACATCATGGTCATCACCACTTCCGAGATCAGCGCCGAGGTTAAGCTATACTGGCCCGGTGAATGCGCACCATAACCATTCGCGGCAAATCCATTCGAGACATCAAATCCGGCTTGTCCACTCGCAATCAGGTRCAACACGCCACCAGCCGCTAACCCCCCTAAAACTTGGGCAATAATGTAAGGGAGCAGTTGATTAGCGGGAAAACGCCCTCCCGCCCATAAGCCAATGGACACCGCTGGATTAAGGTGGCAGCCAGAAATATGGCCAATGGCAAACGCCATGGTTAATACAGTAAGACCAAAGGCGAGCGATACGCCGAGCAACCCAATCCCCACTTCTGGAAACGCAGCAGCCAATACCGCACTACCACACCCGCCCAAAACTAACCAAAATGTGCCAAAAAACTCTGCACCATACTTATTCATCCGTGTCTCCTTTTTTTGACTCGCATGACTAATAATGTGATGAGTATAGGCACACATTGTGTTTAAGGTATCAATAAGTAGACAGCATTATGTCGCGATGGCTAAAAATAAAGGACGTGATTGCATTGTGCCATACTGCCAATGAGCGCTTTTGCTTCCCCCTGCTTTCTCGCTCTTGTAGACTACGCGCGCGTTTATTATCGACTGATAAGAAAATCTATGCCTGCAATAACACCGGCTTTTAAAGTGATAGACGGGTTTTCTCTGTGTGAAACAGACACAGAGCGTCTTAATGTATTTTTTACTTATCTTCGTGAAGGTGAGCCCGAACTCGCAGAATTGCGCCTTGAGCAGCTTGTCCTTGCCCTCGCCAATTCCCCCTCTCAGGCATCGTTGTTTGCGAACAGTATTTGCAATGAAGCCAAAACCATTAAGCTGTCTCCAGCTTTTGTCCAATTGGGCATATTTTCTAAAAATGGATTGGTGACGGAAATCTTTCGTCGCCTTTATAATAAGATCAATCCGCCACCCAAACGCTGCAACGATATCAACGACTTATTAAGCTATTTCGTCGGTGGCGAAGACAAGGTTTGGGTGAATGCTATTTCGTCTAAATGCTGGTTTAAGCTCTATCGCTTGCTGGTGAAAAGTGCATCCCCTGAAGCCATTCGCACAACCGGCGAATACATTAAAAGTGAGCTTTGTTATTCGCTAGAAATGTTAGCGATTTGGGTTGCGGCGGAAGAACTCGATCCTGAGCTACTGCGGATTGATCGCCGTTTAAACGAAGTGGACTCGCCGTTTATTGCCCTGCAGCGCGAAACCAGTCAATTGGTGGCGACCATCAAGGAGGGTGAGATTGATTCGGTGGATACCGCGCACTTCTGGGTAATGATTGAACAGTGCCAGCTTCAAGTAAAACGGATCCGCACCCGTGGGATCAGCCAATTTGGCTTCTCAACACACGCATCACACATGCTTGAGCGTTTAGATCAAACCCTCAACCGCATGGTGCTCTTATTTCAAATCCTTGACTTTCGTCATCCGCATCAAAAGGCGCGCTGTGTACTGAATTTGTGGCAACAATTGCTGACCTCGGTCACGGAGCGTAACAGCGTGCGTGCCATCTATCGCAAAAGCACTCGCACTTTCTCGCAAAGCGTGACGCAAAACAAAAGCAATCATGGTGAGCACTATATTGCCAAAACGAAAAAGGACTATCTCAATATTCTGAAGGGCGCGTGCGGCGCGGGCGTGATTATAGCCTTGCTTGCGTGGGTAAAAATCTACATTGATACGCTGCAACTTTCACCGTTTAAAAGCGCCTTTCTGGTCAGTTTAAATTACGGTGTCGGTTTTATGCTGGTGCATGTGCTGCATTTTACGATTGCGACCAAGCAACCGGCCATGACAGCGGCGAATTTTGCTGCCCATGTTGAGAAGAATAAGCAAGGGCGAACCCGAAGTAAAAAGCTAGCCCGCTTGTTGATCGATGTAAATCGTTCCCAGTGGTTCGCCGTGTGGGGCAATATTGTCGCAGCCATTAGCTGTAGTGTGCTGGTCAGTTGGGCGTTTATGCATTTTTTCAGCGATGCGTTGTTGTCACCCGAGCAAATTGACTATCAAAAACAGTCTATTATGCCTTTCAGTGGCATGGCATGGCTTTACGCCGCGATTGCTGGTGTGTGGCTGTTTCTATCTGGGATCATTACGGGCATTCTCGATAATCGCGCCGACTACATTGAATTGAAAGATCGCCTTGTCGCCCATCCACTCATGCGCATCGTGCCTGAGTCACGGCGTGAGAAGGTCGCCTTTTATATTCACGATAATTACGGCGCTTTGGGTGGCAACCTGATCTTTGGCTTTTTGCTCGGCATGACCAGTTATGTGGGTTACTTAGTCGATATTCCCTTGGATATTCGCCATGTCGCCTTCTCTTCCGCCAATATTGGTTACGCGCATGTGAGCGATTTTCACGGTGTGTTGGCCTTTCTTTCTAGCCTGTTCTTTGTGCTGATGATTGGGTTTATCAACCTGTGGGTGAGCTTCGGATTGGCCTTATTTGTGGCACTTCGCTCACGCAGTTGTGAGCTTGATATCAAGTCCGTACGGACCGCTGTATTTACCCAGATTAAGCAACATCCCGCTTGTTTGTTCTGGCCACAAAACACCGCACCGATGGCTAAAAACTCACCACCCAACCACAAACGGACACCCTAGTTATTTTGCTGTGATGCAGGCTATTTATCGGCCTGCATCACAGCCTTCATGTGCTACGTGCAAACAATTACACGCAAGCTTTCTACACACTCGCAACAACGATCAAGTGACCAGATAAATATACATACCATGCCAATATTACCGTTCATTAAATGAAAGGAGAGCTAGTCATGTTTCGTTTATCTCGTCTCGTACTCGCCTGCTTGATGGTGAGCACTAGCGCTGCGCACGCACACACTTTGATCGCAAACCATACACCCATGCGTCCGGCTGCTGTCTTAGAGGACGTCGGGGTGCCGGACCAGCTTGTCACCGAAACCGATTTGCTCTTTCAACCGCGCCGTCACCCATTTAACATTGATGATTTTCTCGCCGAGCAATTGCCACACTGGCAACCGGTGAGCGAGGCGATTATGCATTGGAGCGGTGCGTCAGGGATTGATCCACGTATATTGATCACCACCCTCATCACTAATGCGCCGGAGTTAGAGCAGGATATCGCCCTCGATCGGATCAGCGAACTGAAGTTGCTACAGGCCATCGAGCAAACCGCATCCACGTTGTCCGCTTTGCTTTATCAGCCCAACACGCAGACCTCTGATGCCACGCTGGGACATGCCACACAGACTCTTGTCAGCACTCTCCACTCTCCGAGTGACTGGCAGACATGGCAGACACGTTACCAAGCATGGTTTGGTGACCAAAAACCCCTAGGGCAACATGCCATCTCATCACGCAGCTTAGTTGCGCCACCTGCAGGGTTTATGCAATGGCCGTGGCGACAAGGCTACGCCTGGATCCCAAATGGCCCACATGCCCATTCAGGATCCGGTTTTCCGCTTTCTTCTATTGATGTCTCTTATGATTGGCCGCAATGGGGAGGCACAACTTACAGTGTGACTGCCGCCCACGATGGTTATGTCACCGTACTATCGCGCTGCCAAGTGCGGGTCACTAACGATAATGGTTGGGCAACCAATTACTATCACATGGACGGCATTCAAGTGCGCAACAATCAGTGGGTGGGCAAAAATACCAAACTCGGCACCTACGCCAGCCAGCGTTCTGTGGCGTTGTGCCAAGGAGGCTCCTCGACCGGACCTCACTTACATTTCTCGTTACTCAAAAATGGTCGTTTCGTCTCCATGCAAGATGCGGTATTAGGCAGTTATCGTATACAAACGGGCCGCTATAGCTACGATAACGACTGTCGTTATACGTGGCTTACTCAAACGCAAACCGGGAATAAAGTGTGTCTATGGCGTCGTATCACCAATCCATAATCGCATTAATGCGTGCACTTCACATTTCCAATACTGACATAAAGGCCACTTAATTTGTGGCCTTTATCTTTATTTTACATAACAACAACATTCATAAAACTTGCGGATAACCTCTCAAAATAAAACAGTCATTTATTCTGTACGATTTTTTTGTCACTTAATTATTAATAGATAATAATATCTATATAAATCAGAATCATAAAACAAGACACACCTCTCAAAAATCCAATCAAATACAGGCTTTTTGTAACAAAATCTATACAAACAAAAAATAAAAAGCCTTGTAAATATTGTTATCTATAAGCCACGTTTGATCGACGAGCAGCACGCTCGTCTTCCTATTAAGCCGTTGGGGAGAAAGGAATCTTTCAACAAAAAATAGGGCAATAAAAATGAAATTATCCAAGTTGACTTGGTTAGTCACCACAGGGGTTTTTGCAAGCACACCCGCACTTAGCGCAGAGCTAATTAATGTGACCGATGACACCGTTCTGAGTCAGGTTCTCGACCAACCAATCGGTGTATACGCCCCAATGGGCTCCTCAGCCAACCCGCTAGGTTTTAAAGAAGTAAAACGCGTCACGCTGCCTAACGGTAAAGTCAAAGTTCGCTATCAGCAAACCTACCAAGGCGTTCCTGTACTAGATACCAATGTGGTTGCTACTGAAAAAGCCGGAAAACGCAGCAATGTTTACGGCACTATGGCACAAGGCCTTACTGAAGACATCATGACAGTCGCGCCTGCACTGAATAGCCAAGATGCCTTAGGGGCTGCGAAGGCACACTTCACACAGAGCCAGACCACCCTCACCTCGGCTCCCTTTGAAAATGAGAACACCAGACTGGTTGTTCAACTCGATGAAAATCAAAAAGCACAGCTCGTGTATATTGTGGATTTCTTCGTCGCCGCCGAAGAGCCTAAGCGTCCTTTCTATATGGTTGACGCGGAAACCGGTGAAATCATTAGCCAGTGGGATGGGATCAATCATGCAGCTGCCGGTGGTACTGGTCCGGGGGGAAATGAAAAAACGGGCCAATATTTGTACGGCACGGACTATGATGACTTCCCCGTCGATAAAGTGGGCGATGTGTGTACCATGGAAACCGACAACGTCAAAACGGTTAACCTGAACCACGGCACATCAGGCACCAACGCATTTACATACCCATGTCCAGATGGTACCAACTATAACGATACAAAATACACTAACGGCGCATACTCCCCGCTGAATGACGCGCATTACTTTGGTCATGTCGTTTTCAATATGTACAAAGATTGGATGAACACGGCGCCATTGACCTTCCAGTTGACGATGCGTGTCCATTACAGCAAGGATTATGAAAATGCCTTCTGGAACGGCAGCTCAATGACGTTCGGTGATGGTCAATCAACGTTTTATCCATTGGTTGATATCAACGTTAGCGCCCACGAAGTCAGTCACGGTTTCACAGAGCAAAACTCTGGATTGGTATACCGCAACATGTCGGGTGGTATTAACGAAGCATTCTCTGATATCGCCGGTGAAGCGGCTGAGTTCTACATGCATGGTGATGTGGACTGGATTGTCGGTGCGGATATCTTCAAAGGTTCGGGCGGTTTGCGTTACTTTGAACAGCCTTCGCGCGATGGCAAATCGATTGACCATGTCGATCAATACTACTCAGGCATGAACGTGCACTATTCAAGCGGTGTCTTTAACCGTGCCTTCTATCTCCTTGCGAATAAGCCAAACTGGGATGTCCGCAAAGGTTTTGAAGTCTTCACCGTTGCCAACCAACTTTACTGGACAGCCAATAGTACGTTTGATGAAGGTGGTTGTGGTGTCGTTAAGGCCGCAAAAGATCTCAACTACAACGAAGCCGATGTGGTTGCAGCCTTTAATACCGTGGGCGTTAATACCTCTGCCTGTTCTGACGACAACTCAGGTTCTGTGTTACTCCCTAACGAACCAAAAACCGGTTTGAGTGGTAGTCGTGGTTCTTCTGAGCTCTTCACTTTCACTGTTGATAGCAACCGTTCGGTAAAAGTCACCATGAGTGGTGGTACAGGCGATGCCGACTTATATGTAAAAGCTGGTAGCGCCCCCACCACAAGCGATTGGGACTGCCGTCCTTTTGACTATGGCAATGAAGAATCATGCACTGTCAACGCAAAAGATGACGAAATCTACCATGTGATGGTTCGCGGCTACTCTAACTACTCGGGTGTGAGCTTAGTTCGCAACTAATTACTCACCGTCCTCAGCGCCGCTTTCCCAAAGCGGCGCTTTTTTGTCCACCATTTACCCGAAAAACGCTAACTTCATAGACAGTTCATAACGTGCTTAGCTTTTTGCACACCAAGCGCTATCTTTCTTTTTCCATAAAAAGCTCAAATAACGCAAATAAAAACATAATTTTAAGATCAGTTTTATTTCGCACATAACCAAGCCAAAACGCTGAATGTCGATCATTTCTCTCAGCGTTTTGTTTGTCGTCTATGCTGAAGTAAGGGCTCAAAAATCGGAGGGACTATGCTCAAGCACTTGTTCACCATGGCATTATCGCTTTGCATTATGGTATCTGCTAGCGCACGCGCCGACGTCCTCACCATGCCATCGCTTGAGTGGCCCCCCTACTCGGGCAATAGCCTGCCTGAACAAGGCGCATCGGTTGCAGTTGTTAGGGCCGCAGTTGAAGCAATGGGACACGAACTCAATGTTGAGTTTTATCCTTGGTCTCGCACCGTGTACTTGGTCAAAAACGATACCCAATATGCGGGGTATTTTCCCGAATATTACTACGAGACTGACGAGTTACTCTTTTCCGACCCGATAGGAACTGGACCCCTTGGTTTTGTCGAAAACACCAATCAACCGATTGAATGGTCCTCGTTGGATGATCTGGCTTCACACACGATAGGCGTGGTGCGAGGCTATGTGAACACACCAGAGCTGGATGCGCGGATTGCCAATGGCACGCTTAAATCATCTGCTGTGACGAATGACACGCAGAATTTACAGAAAGTCGGTCGCGAACGTCTTCCACTTGCGGTCATCGACGCCAACGTGCTGGCTTATCTTAAAGAAAATGACCCTGCACTGAGTGCTGTGAAAGACAAGCTACAGATGAACAAGAAGCTTCTTGTCGACAAAAAACTCTACATTGCCTTTGCCGACAATGAAGAGGGACGAAAATGGCGTGACATCGTCAATGAAGGCCTGAAAAAAATTGATATCGAACAGATTATGCAAAGCCACCTAGGCAACTAGGAGGCGCTGCACCAAAGTTAAGTGGGAAAGCACTGCTGTACCACTGGGCGTGGAAATAGATGGAAGATGAACGCTATGTTTAAAAGTCTGAAAGCAATATTTGTAACGCAAGTAGTTATTGCTGTTTCGGTCGTGTTGGGGATCTCCAGCTACATTGATTACCAAGACACCAAGCAGGAACTCAATAGCGCACTTGTCGCCACAGTGGACAACGCAACCAATCGTATGAAGCTGAGCTTGCCCAAAGCAATTTGGGATTTTGACCTTGAAGCGGCCAAGCTCTCGATCTCCGCCGAGTTAAAAGCCCCCGACATTAAAGGCGTTCGGGTGTTAGATAACCAAGGCGAAGCCATCCTGTTTTTACGCCTCGGACCTCCCTCAGAAGATGGAGAAAAGCGTCCTCCCGTCGATATTGGCGCCGATCAGCAGGCTTACTATGAAGCCATGCCTAAAGAAGAGAGTGAACTGTCTTTCACCGAGTACGGGGAGACTAACAAAGTCGGTACGGTACAGGTATTTTATAACACTGACCGCTTAGAAGCGGCCCTCGCCGATACCCTGTATCGCAATATTATCGAGCTGCTTGTACTTGATGCGGTGATGATTGTGTTTTTGATCTTAGCCCTGACCGCGACCGTGGTGAAACCACTTAACGACCTCACCGAACGCGTCCGCGAACTGGCCAGTGGCGATGGCGATCTCTCCAAAGTGATCCCGGAGCCAAAATATAAAGAATTCGCGAAGATCACTGAGCACATCAACCACTTTACCGCGTCTTTGCGCGAGATCGTCAACGAAGTGACGCAAGCTTCTATCAATTTGGCTGAAGTCGCAGCACAAAGCGGACAGATGGCACGGACAAACGCCGAGCGCCTCGAGCAACAAAAACAAAGCCTTTCTACTGTTGCAGCAGCAGCGACTGAGATGAATCAGTCGATTGCAACCGTTGCTGATACCGCGAACGACGCTGCAAGCCACGCGCAGGGGGCAACTGATTTGGTCAATCAGGTGTATCACACCATCGAAAGCTCTGCGTCTGAAATTATCAACATGCGTTCTGAGATGGAGAACGTCAACGCCGAGATGCACAAGCTGCTAGAGGAAGGCGAGAAGATCTCCGATGTGGTGAACGTAATTAATGATATTTCCGAGCAAACCAACCTACTCGCCCTCAACGCAGCGATTGAGGCGGCCCGCGCTGGTGAGCAAGGTCGCGGTTTTGCTGTGGTTGCCGATGAAGTGCGTAGTCTCTCAGTCAAAACCAGTGAATCGACCGAGCAGATTCAATCCAACATCAAATCATTGAGCGAAGCGACTGAGTCAGTGGAGAAAGAGATCAAACGTATCGGTAGCATCTTAGAAAGCACTGCCGGTCGAGTGTCTGAGTCGCAAGAGTCGGTCAGCCAAGTGCGCGAAACCATCACCGATATTTCCGAGCGTAGTGGACAAATCTCGCAAGCAACTGACGAACAACGTCAAGCCATTGATGAAGTCAGTCAAGCGATCAACGAAGCGTCAGACGCCACGAATTATGTGACCGAAGGTGCGCAAGATAACGCGGCTCGAACAGACAAAGTGCTGGAGCTGAGTGAAAACATTAAAGGACAGATGGGTAAATTTAAAACATAACAATCTGGTACATCACAAGGAGCGACAATGAAAAAGATATTTACAGTTGGCTTACTGTTTCTTTTGATGGTACCAGGGGTGATGGCGCGCACATTAACAGCCGCCCAAGACCCTTGGCCGCCGTTTGTAACGTCTGATGCCTCCATGCCCGGTATCTCGGTTGAGTTATTAACCGAAGCGATGAAAACGCAAGGCTATGACGTTGAGTTCAAAAACATGCCTTGGGCACGCGCGCTAGATTCGGTAAGTAAAGGCACCATCGATTTGCTGCCGGCCACTTGGTACACCGAAGCTCGCACTGATTTTTTACACTACAGCGATTCTTATCTCACCAATGAGCTGACATTTATCAAGCGCGCCGTTGACAGCTTCCAATTTTCCGACCTTAGTGGGCTAGACGGAAAAACGGTTGGTATCATCCGCGACTATGGGTATGGCGATGCGTTTCTTGCCTCAGACAGTTTTGATAAGCCAGAAGCGAATAACCTAGTCACAAATTTGAAGAAATTACTCGCTAATCGTATCGATCTCACCTTAGAAGACAAGGTTGTCGCGCTGTCCGTGATGAAAGAAGAAGGTATGGACGCAAATGCGTTTGCGTTTACGAATAAGCCCCTGTCATCGAAACCGCTTCACGTCACCTCCGGTAAAGCGAATCCAGACGGTGCGCTATTTATTAATGCCTATAACAAAGGACTCGAAGCAATAAAAGCCAACGGGACATTCGATAAAATCGTTGAAAAATATGGCATTAAGTGATCGAAAGTAAAAATATCGGATACACTAAAAGAAGGGATGCACCAGCCCCTTCTTTTTTATTTGTAGGGTGTGCGATGCTTTTTAAGCGACAATTCAATCGATGGTTTTTAGTGTTCACATTAGGCTTTGCGCTACTTGCTGGGCTGGCCATTGTCAGCACGCATAATTATATCATTGAACAAGTGATTAAAGAGGAGCAAGAAGACATCAACCGTAAGGCCACACTCATTCGCTCCCGTATTGAAGCGGCGATATTTAGAGACACTTACCTCGCCGATAGCCTTGCGACCGTTGTTGCGATTGACCCCGAATTCGCCATGGCAAGTTGGGATGACGTTGCCGGTAAACTTCTCACCAAAGCCAGTTATGTGAGAAACGTTGGGCTCGCACCCAATGATGTGATTAGCCACGTCTATCCACTAAAGGGAAATGAAGCAGCGATAGGGCTCGATTTCCGCGCTCGGCCGGAACAGTATCGAACGGTACTTCGGGCAAGAAACCTCGCAGACGTTTATATTGCAGGCCCGGTAGATCTTGTGCAAGGTGGACAGGCGATTATCGCGCGCTTCCCCATTTTTTTATCTCCCATTGATAAAAGTTCTTACTGGGGTGGCGTCAGTGTCGTGATCAATTACACCAAACTGTTTGAAGAGTCGGGCCTCTTTAATCTCGCAGGGGCCTCCGTTGCCATAAAGAATACAGAAACGCTAGATTACTTTTATGGCTCGCAAGACACTTTTTTCAATGCCGACTTTGTAGTCCCCATTAGTCTCCCCAATGGCGAATGGACTTTGGCTGCGCAATATACGATTGCACAAACACCTCAAGTCAAACAATTAAGTGTATTCGTTTATGCCATCTGTATTTCCTTTGTCTTAGCAACTTACGGTATGATCGGCCTGTTTTATCGCAGCTTTTTAAAAGCGAAGGAGCAAGCGTTCCAAGACCAACTAACCACTCTGCCTAATCGTCGTTTTGCCATTGATTTGTTAGAAAAGCTCACGACTGAACGAAAGGAGTCATTCGTACTGCTGAATATCGATTTAAATGACTTTAAGTTGACTAATGACGTATACGGCCACGAAGCCGGAGATGCTTTACTCGCCCACGTGGCCTTACGCCTGCGTCAGAGTGTTCGAGCCTCAGATATTGTCGCGAGAATGGGGGGCGATGAATTTATTGCCGTACTAAGAGATGCTCGACCCGGCGATGTAAATAGTATTATCAACAGCATCAAGACCTCGGTAGAATCCCGTGCATGTGCATGGCAAACTTATAAACTCTATCCGTCATTAAGTATCGGTCACGCGCTATACGATCATGAGTCACCACAAAGCCTAGACGAAGTCATGGCTACCGCTGACCATGATATGTATCGCGTCAAGACATTGGGAAAACGTGAACGTCCCACGAAAGAAAAGATAAATTGAGCAAGCTCTGAAATAAGAATAAAAAAGAGGTGGCCACACCTCTTTTTTATCTTGGTAAATGTATCTTTAAATATCTATTGGTAGACTAATTTAAGTACTTATCCAATATCTCTTGCAGTTGGCCTGATTCACGCATTTCTTTCACACCTTCATCAAGCATTGCTTTGATAGCATTCGCTTCTGGGTGCTCTCTAGAAATCATCATGTGGAATTTATCACCACTGTTTCCAGGAATTGGCTCTACTTGCATTCCGCCAGCGAGATAATCAGTGCCTTGCGCAACTTTAAATCCAGCCAATATCTCATAACGCGCCAAGAATACATCACAACGGCCTGCTTCGGTTTTTTGCACTAATTGATCAAAGCTTTTTGCTGATTTTCTGACTTTACTGTCGTCAACACCAAAGCCTGTGTAGTTATAGCCAAGAAGGCCACACATTCTCAACCCATTTAAATCTTCTACTGAGCTTATATTCAGGCCATTAGGATTTTGGCGAGTTGAGTAGATGTAACTGGGTTGAAGAGTATAGTAGTAGTCGGTAAGTAGATAATCCCGATCACGCTCTTCATTGTACGATGCGCTCAACGCTATATCATAATTGCCTGCTTTCGTTTCTAATACGCAACGTTTCCAAGGAGGCATTTCAACCGATACGTTAACGCCTTCTTTACCGAAGATATTGTTCAGAACGTCAACATCATACCCCTCGATATTATCACCTTTTTTATAGTGGAAAGGTGGCCAGCCAGCTCCATCACCGCAGGCGCTGATAGAGGAAGTATCAAGCGCTAATGCTGGACTAGCGACGAGCGTGCCAACAAGGGCAGTTGCAGAAAGTATCGCAATTTTCATAGTGAACTCCTATTAGGAAACCTCACTCTAAGTATTGATGATATTCTCCATAACGCGACCTTAATCACTGCATTTTTTACGGATTCAATATAACTACCTCGCCAAGCTTTAACCCCTTACGTACGCGCCCTTGCTTTGTGAGCGATACCAGCCGAGTCTTGGCCTTACCCGCGTCGAGCACCTTCACATAGTTAAGTTGTCCAATTTGATAATACGCATTGCTCGGTAAGTAAAGTACAGGTTCGGCTTTTTGTGACACTGTCACTTTTGCAAACATACCCGGTAGCAAAGTATCACTCATCTCCGTGTTTGGCAGTGTCACTACAACACGATAACTGCGTGACGTGGCATCGGCGGCCGGTGTCACGGTGCGCACCACGCCCGTCAGAGTTTTATCATAGGTCGGGAGCGTAACCGTCAAAGATTGACCGATGTCGACGAAGAGTAACGCAGATTCCGCCACATTGACCGTCGCTTCAATGCTTTCAGGATTATACAGAGATAGCAGCGCCGCCCCCGGTGTTGCCGTATCACCTTGGTTGATGATCTTTTCCGTGATCACACCAGAGAAAGGCGCTCGCACCAGACTAAAACCAAATTGGGTTTCTGCCTCGTCCACCGCAGCAAGGGCGCGGCGATAATCAGACTGCGCCGTTTTTAAGCGATTTTCCGCTTCATCAAACTGAGATTGAGGCACCAGCTTTTTCGCCAACAAGGTCTCCATTCGTCGGTAGTCACTGCGCGCGGTATTCAGTTGCGATTGCGCCGAGGCCAAGGCTTGTTGCACTTGGCGAACTTTGGCACTGAGGTCGGCATTATCTAAACGCAGTAATACATCGCCTTGCTCAACGCGGTCACCGACATCAACCAACACTTCCGCGACGGTGGCCGTCATCCGCGCTGCCAGCGTGGCGTTTTGTCGTGCCACTAGCTTACCCGAGAAGATACGCGTTTGCGGCTGTTCGACCGCTTCCAGTGTTAGCGTTTTCATATCGCTTGCGACAGGTTTGAGGGGCGATTCTGACGCCACTTTCTCGGTAAAGGCGCCAGCCATCGCCAAAAATAACACCAATAACCCAGTGCCTAGCACCAGTGCGAGTAAGCCTTTTTTTGCCTTCATGCATCCTCTCCTTCTACTGATAAGCCATGGGTCGGGTGATGTTGATACGCAAGGTTGTACACCACAGGCACAACCAGCAAGGTAAACACGGTAGACGCGGCAATGCCGAAAATAATTGCCCACGCTAAGCCATTGAAAATAGGGTCGAGGGTGATAATCACATTCCCCAATAAGGTGGTGCCGGCGGTGAGCAAAATAGGCCGCATTCGCACTGCGCCCGCTTGTACTAGGGCTTCACTCAGCGCCATGCCTTGTGCAAGTGACTGTTGAATAAATTCAATTAACACCAGTGAGTTACGCACCACAATCCCTGCCAATGCAATCATGCCAATCATCGCGGTGGCGGTGAATAGCGCCGGGTTTGGGTAGCCGTTGATCTCACCGCTTAAGCCATTGAGCAACCAAAAACCCGGCATGATGCCAATCACGGTCAGCGGGATAGCGAGCATAATAATGCCCGATACCGCCGGTAGCCCAGTTTGTATCAGCATCACAATAAAGACGCCCAGCAGTGCCGCACCATAGGCAATCCCCAGATCGCGGAAGACATCAATGGTGATCTTCCACTCTCCTTCACCACTCCATACCACCTCGATACCCTCATCAACTTGCCAGCCATCACCCGCGCCATTATCCAGATAACTACGCGCTGATAGCGGGCGAGCACTATCCGATTCAGGTTGATTAAAGTCGGCCATCACATCGGCGACTACTTCGCCCGGCACGCGTCCAGTGGGTTCGGCGTACACATACACGACGGGGCGCAAATTTTTATGATAGATAGGCTGATCAACCGGTTGCCGCGTAAAATGACCGAGCTCACTCAAGGCGACCAGCGGCTGCGGCGCATCCACCAAGGCACCTTGAACAGATTGTTTAGCTACCCCAGCCCGACCGCGTACATGCAGTGCAAGCAGCGCATCAAGTTGATCGCGCGCATCCGGCGCAAGCTGCAGCCTCACGGGCAAGGGATCCATTTCATCGGCATCCGCTAAATGGGCCAGCGTGACCCCTTGGTTCGCGGCCCTGAGCGCTTGGTTGATATCGGCCACAGCAATACCCGACAAGGCGGCTTTTTCTTGGTCCACCACAAACTGCCAGCTCGATAAAGGCCCTTGAATACTGGTGCTCACTTCTGACACCAAGGCTTCACGCTTTAATCGCTCGGCCACCTGCGTCGCTTGCGCTTGCAGGGTTGAATACGGAGTGCTAGGCGAGCCATATACTTCCGCGACAATGGTTGCCAGCACCGGCGGCCCCGGCGGCATTTCCACTAATTGCACCTCGGCATCATATTTTGCTGCGATGGCTTCTAATTCATCACGCATGCGCGTGACCAAGCCATGCGATTGCAACGTGCGCCGGTGCTTATCCACCAGCACCACACGCAGTTCACCCTGGTAAGGCGCTTGGCGAGTAAAGTAATGGCGCACCATGCCGTTAAAATCCATCGGTGAGGCGAGCCCGGCAAAGCCGGATACCGACACCACCTCGGCTTGCGTTTGTAGATAACGGTTCATTTCTCGCAGTACGTTGGAGGTATCAACATGATTGGCGGTTTCCGGCAAATCCAGTACCACCTGAAACTCGTTTTTATTGTCATACGGCAAGAGTTTGAGTGGCACGAAGCGCAAAGCAGGCAGCAGAGCAGCGATGACAAACAACACGCCCACTAGCCATAAAAACGCTTTGGCGCGACGATTACTCTCAAGCAATGGCAGCAACACGCGTCGGTAGCCACGGTACAGCGGCGTGGTCTCTATGCGATAGTCATCACCTTTATTGGAAGCGCGGACAATTTTTTTGGCAAGCCAAGGGGTAACTAAAAACGCTACCAAGGTACTGATCACCACACTGACCGGCACATTGAATGCAAGGGGCGCCATATACGGCCCCATCATGCCGGTTATAAAAAACATCGGGGTAAACACAATCACAATCGCCACCGTCGACATGATCAATGCGCGTTTGATTTCCAACATCGCCAGCACAATCGTGCGTCCACGGGGCTTATTATCATGGGTCAGGTGCCGTTCAATGTTGTCGATACTGGCAATCGGATCATCAACAATCAGTCCCAGCGCCAAAATTAACGCAAACAGGGTGACGCGGTTAATCGAATAGCCAAAGGCTAAATCCAGCCCTAATGCCGCGCCATAACTGATTGGGATCGCAACCGCTACCACTAAGGCACTGCGCCAGTTTAAGAACAAGCCAACAAAGACCACCACGGTGAGCACCGCAATACCGAGGCTGGACACCAAGCTTTTTACTTTGGCATCGGCGGTTTGACCGTAATTGCGAATAACATCAACGCTCACGCCCTCAGGAAATTGCGTGGCGACCAAATGATTAAGCGTGGCGGTGACATCCTCAGCCACGCTGACCGCGTTGGCGCCTTTTTGCTTGGCCACCGAGAGAAACACCGCTGGATGCGGCTGGCTATCATCGGTCGATTGGATCCAGGTATCTGTGGTGGGCTCTTGCGCACCGTCAGATAATTCGGCCACATCCTGCAGGTACACGGGTTTGCCATTCACCACCGCCACCACTAAATGACGGATGTCCTCAAGGCTTTGATACCACTGGCCGGTTTTTAATACATAGCGCTCACCCTGATGCTGAATATCGCCAATATCACGCTTTTGATGGCTTAGCGAAAAGGCATTAGTCAGATCAGACACGCTGATTTGATAGCTAGCCATAGCCGCAGGATCGAGCGTGACCAATACCTGCCGCGGCACACCACCTACCACCTTCACCGCATTGGTTTCGGGAAGGGCTTTGAGATCCAAGGTCGCCTGCTCGGCAATACGGCGCAGCGCATAATGGTCGAGCTGGTCAGGGTTTTCGCTACGCAGTGCCGCAATCACAATCGGCACATCATCAATTTCCACCGGCTTGATTGCCCATGCGCTCACAGCAGCTGGGATCGCATCTTGATTGGCGTACAGCTTGTTATAAAGCTTCACCAAGGCTGCCTCGCGATCTTCACCCACGTAAAAGCGCACCGTAACCAACGCGGAGCCTGCTTGGGTGGTGGAATAAACATACTCCACCCCATCAATTTGACTGACTTTTTTCTCGAGCGGCTGCGTCACCTGCTTTGCCACTTGCGTGGCACTCAAACCGGGCGCTTGTACCACCACATCTGCCATTGGCACCACGATTTGCGGATCTTCTTCTTTGGGAGTGAGCCACAGTGCCGCCGCGCCCACCAACAGCGCGAGCACAATGAGAATGGGCGGGAAGAAGCTGTTCATCACTCGGGTGATCAGCTGACCTTGTGGCTGGGCATCTCGCATATTCGATCCTTTGGCTGATGTCAGTAACGACAAGAAAACGATAGGTAAAATGGCTGAATGTTAATTAACTTAGCGCATCGACGGGCAATGAATGTATGCTGATCTCTCAGATTCAGACACATCAGGCACAATAAAGCCGCTGTAAGGTGGCGATAATCGCCGCGACATGGGGGTCATTGAGCTGATAAAACACCTGCTGGGATGACTTGCGCACCTTAACCAGCTGATGCCGCTTTAACACGCTAAGATGCTGAGAAAACGCCGACTGACTGAGCGACGACCCTTGCAGCAATTGCCCCACGGAGCGCTCTCCGGCCAAAAGCTGGCACAGCACAATTAATCGCTCAGGATGGGCCATCACTTTCAACATGGTCGCCACCAAAGACGCTTGCTTACGCATGGCAACAATGTCCATATCCGGTACGCTTTCTGCTTCAAACGGTACGCTTGACTCTGCCATCGCCTACTCCTTTCTCGCCAATACTCATAGCTTAGCGCGGCATTTTATTTAGTCAATTCTAATTTAGATAAATTATTATTAGACTTTTCTAAATATAACTTCTAGAGTGATCCGAGTGCCGACAAATACTGAAGGCGTTCGAGCCAAAGCGGTTCGGTCTGTCGGGTAATCGTATAGAGGATGCAAAGGAGTCTTGCTATGACAATTGATAATGGCGTACGCGTAATCGCTGGCATGATGGTGCTACTTTCTGTCGTGCTTACCCTCACAGTTCACAGCCAATTTGTTTGGCTAACCGTCTTCGTTGGCGTAAACCTGATCCAAAGTGCGTTTACAGGGATTTGTCCGGCTGCCTTTTTCCTGAAAAAACTTGGACTAAGCAACGCTTGATGGAGTCATAATGACCAAAATCGTAATTATTGGCGGCGTCGCTGGTGGCGCCTCTGCCGCCGCTCGCGCCCGTCGTTTGAGTGAAGAAGCCGACATCATTATGTTCGAACGTGGCCCGTACGTCTCGTTCGCTAATTGTGGTTTGCCTTATCATATCGGCGGAGATATTACCGATCGCAGTAAACTCTTGCTGCAAACCCCAGACAGTTTTCGCGCCCGTTTTAATGTGGATGTGCGCATCAACAGCACAGTCACTGCGATTAATCGCGAGGACAAAACCGTTACCGTCACCCGTGCCGATGGCAGCGATTATCAAGAAAGTTACGACAAATTACTGTTAAGCCCAGGTGCGGCTCCTATCATGCCACCCATCCCTGGCTTAGATAACCCGTTGACCCACTCGCTCCGCAATATTCCAGATATGGATGCGATTTTGCATACCATTGAGATGAATAACCCCAGCCATGCGACTGTCGTTGGCGGGGGCTTTATTGGCCTTGAGATGATGGAAGCGCTGCATCAACGCGGGATTAAAACCACCCTATTGGAGATGGCCGATCAGGTAATGACGCCGGTTGACCGAGAAATGGCGGGCTTTGTTCATCAAACCATTCGCGATCAAGGAGTGGATTTACGCCTAGGCACAGCACTGGAGTCCGCCGAGTTTATTCCCACCACGCATGTCGCCAGTGATGATGCCGGCGAGCCCAGTGAGCCGCAACACTTGGAAGGTTCACTGAACCTCACGCTAAATAATGGCGACACGCTGCATACTGAATTGTTGATCATGGCGGTTGGCGTTAAGCCTGAAGTCACGCTGGCGCAACAGGCGGGGCTTGCCATTGGTGAAAAAGGCGGCATTGTGGTCAACAGCACCATGCAGACCCAAGATCCCGATATTTACGCGGTCGGCGATGCAGTGGAAGAAATCGACTTTGTGACCCATAAGCCAACGTTAGTGCCACTGGCGGGTCCGGCGAACCGTCAAGGGCGGATGGCCGCTGACAACATGCTAGGCAGCACTGAACATTATCTTGGCACCCAAGGCACCGCCATCTGTAAAGTGTTCGATCTCGCCGTCGCCTCGGTGGGCCAAAACGAGAAACAACTCAAGCACGCTGATATCGACTATCAAAAGGTCTATGTTCACGCCGCCAGTCATGCCGGTTATTATCCCGGTGCGGAAATCGTCTCATTTAAGCTGCTGTTTGCCCCGGATACCGGCGCGATTTTAGGCGCACAAGCGGTGGGTAAAGACGGCATTGATAAGCGCATTGATGTCATGGCCGTGGCACAACGTGCTGGCATGACCGTTGAGCAGCTACAACATCTCGAGCTCACTTATGCGCCGCCGTATGGCAGTGCCAAAGATGTGATTAACCAAGCAGCCTTTGTGGCCACCAATATTCTTAAAGGTGACACGACGCCGATCCACTTTGATGAGGTAGACAACCTCACCGACGATCAAGTGCTACTTGATGTGCGTAATGCCCCCGAGCGCGAAAACGGTCAGTATATCGATGGTGATATCCATATTCCGGTCGACGAGCTGCGTGGACGCATTAATGAGCTGCCAAAAGACAAAGAAATTGTGGTGTACTGCCAAGTCGGTCTGCGCGGCAACGTCGCCTACCGCCAGCTAGTCAACAATGGCTTTAAAGCCCGCAACTTGATTGGTGGCTATCGCACCTACAAATTCGCCACAGCGTAGTGCGAACACTGTGTTCAAATTCAACTGGGTGACCCCACATGGGTCACCTTTTTTATGCTGGCGGGAAGGTGTTCTACGAAAACAACCCAGACGACAAATAACGATCGCCGCGATCGCAAACAATGGCTACCACCACAGAGCCGGGTTCGGCTTTGGCGACTTGCAGGGCAGCAAACACGGCACCACCCGAGCTAACCCCCGCACAAATACCTTCTTCTCTGGCGAGGGCGCGCGCGGTCTCTTTCGCATCTTGCTCGGAAATATCCATCACTGCATCAATGTGCTCGTCGGTATAAATGCCGGGGAGATATTCAGCTGGCCAGCGGCGAATACCAGGAATCGCGCTCCCCTCTGTCGGTTGTAAACCAATGGTTTTAATCGCGGAATTTTGCGTTTTTAGATACTTTGAGGTTCCCACAATGGTACCTGTGGTGCCCATGCTGGCGATAAAGTGGGTGATTTGTTGCTGGCTTTGTTGCCAAATTTCTGGCCCCGTACCCGTTAAATGCGCCCGCCAGTTATCCGGGTTATTGAACTGATCTAACACTTTGCCCTTGCCCTGTGCTTGCATGGATAAAGCTAAATCGCGAGCGCCCTCCATCCCCGCCGCTTGAGAGACGAGGATCAACTCACTGCCATAGGCTCGCATGGCATCTTTGCGCTCCTGTGTGGCGTTTTCAGGCATGATTAAAATCAGTCGATAACCTTTAATCGCCGCCGCCATCGCCAACGCGATCCCTGTGTTGCCACTGGTCGCTTCAATCAAGGTATCGCCGGGTTCGATATCACCCCGCGCTTCTGCCTGCACGATCATATTGAGTGCGGGTCTATCTTTCACCGAACCGGCCGGATTATTGCCCTCGAGTTTGACTAAAACAGTGCTGCCTGTCTCTGCGGCTAACCGCTGCAAGCGCACCAAAGGGGTCTGACCCACATAGTCTTCAAGGGTGGGGAAATCAGCCACGTTGTTTACCTCTTCATGTTTCATGAATTGCCTGCCTGATGGATGCTCTCAACACCGCGTAAGACACTGTCTATCGCCACATCCTACAAGGAGGCTTGACACGATACGCAGACATTTTTTCACTAACATATACAAAATGGTTATATTTAAACTGTTTTTTATTCCCTTCAATTGCTTTTATTCTGTGACCTATCCCAACTTTCTTTGCTGATAACAGCAACAAACGGCCATCAAGGATTTAACAATGAAGGTATTCAAAACTCTGGCTCTTTCGGCCTTGCTTGCCGCCAGCACGGCGCCGGTATCTGCCGCCGAGCAAACCCTCTTGAATTCATCTTACGATATCGCACGTGAGCTTTTTGCTGATTACAATCCGCTGTTTGAAGCGCACTGGCAAGAAAAAACCGGAGAGTCGGTGACCATTAAGCAGTCTCATGGTGGCTCCTCAGCGCAGGCGCGCGCCATCATGCAAGGGCTGCAAGCAGATGTGGTCACCTTCAACCAAGTCACGGATGTGCAGGTGTTGTACGATCGCGGCAAGTTGATCGATAAAAACTGGAAAGAGAATTTCCCCAACAGTAGCTCGCCGTACTACTCCACCACCGCGTTTTTGGTGCGCAAGGGCAACCCAAAGAACATTGAAAATTGGGATGATTTGGCCAAGGACGACGTCGCTTCTGTTTTCCCGAATCCAAAAACCTCCGGTAATGCACGTTATACCTACCTTGCCGCACTCGGTTATGCGCAAAAGGCGTTCGGAAAAGACAACACCGAGCAACAAGACCAATTTTTGAAACAGCTTCTCGCCAATGTGGCGGTGTTTGATACCGGTGGCCGCGGCGCAACCACCTCGTTTGTTGAACGTGGCATTGGCGATGTGCTGGTCACCTTTGAATCAGAGGTCAATAATATCCGCCAGCAATATGGCAGTGATAAATACGATATTGTGGTGCCTAAAACCTCGATTTTGGCCGAGTTCCCCGTCGCCGTGGTTGAGCGTAACGCCAAACGCAACGGCACCACTGAGTTGGCAACCGAGTATTTGTCTTACCTTTACAGCGAAAAAGCACAGCGCTTATTGGCCGATTTTAACTACCGCGTCCATCATCCTGACGTGGTCAAAGACAATGCCGATCGTTTCCCTGAAGTCGAACTGCTGACCGTAGAAGCTATCGCAGGGAGTTGGGATCAGGCCATGAAAACGCACTTTGCCAGTGGCGGAAAACTCGACCAACTACAACGCCGTTAATGCTTTCTAGGTATTGAGACGCTATGCCATCGCTATCGTATCAACGCCAATCGATGCCTTGGGCAGCACGTCAGCAGCGCGTGCTGCCCGGGTTTGGCATCAGTTTGGGCGTGTCTTTGCTGTTCATCAGCTTAATCCTGCTGTTACCGGCCAGCGGCCTTATCATGCAAACCAGCCAAATGAGTTGGCAAGAATACTGGTTTGCCATCACTGACCCACGCATTGTCGCCAGTTATAAAGTCACAGCCGGTGCGGCACTGATTGCTTCATTATTAAACGGTGTGATTGGCTTGCTCTTTGCGTGGGTGCTGGTGCGATACGACTTTGCGGGCAAACGCTTGGTCGATGCGCTGGTTGATTTGCCGTTTGCTCTGCCCACCGCTGTTGCCGGCGTCACGCTCGCCACCCTGTACGCCGATAACGGCTGGATAGGCAGTATGCTTGCCAACATCGGTATCCAAGTTGCCTACACGCCGCTTGGGATCGTGATTGCCATGATGTTTACCAGCTTGCCGTTTGTGGTACGTACCGTCCAACCCGTGTTGGAGGAAATTTCCCAAGAGGAAGAAGAGGCCGGTACTGTGCTCGGGGCGAGCGACGCTGCGGTATTTTGGCGGATTATTCTACCGACCATCAAGCCGGCGTTGTTAGTGGGTGTGGCCTTATCATTTACCCGCAGTCTGGGTGAATTCGGTGCGGTGATTTTTATTGCTGGCAATATGCCCTACGTCAGCGAGATAACGTCGCTGATGATCTTTGTTCGCTTGCAAGAGTTTGATTTCCCAGCGGCGAGTGCCATTGCCTCGGTGATCTTGATGGCATCCCTGTCGTTATTGTTTGCCATCAACCTTTGGCAAGGCCGTTATCTAAAACGTATTCACGGGCGGTAAGGACACTTTATGAGCACAAACTCGGTGAGAATCGGTGATACCCCATGGATCAGGCGCACTTTAATCGCGCTTATGCTGCTGCTCGTGGCGCTGGTGTTGGTTGTGCCGCTGGTGAGTATTTTTTCCATCGCCTTCGCCGATGGCATCACAAGTTATTTTCAGCATTTACTCGCGCCCGATACCCGCCACGCGATTGGCCTTACATTGTTGGTGGCCGTTCTCACGGTACCCATCAACCTCGTATTTGGCGTGATGCTGGCATGGGCGGTCACCCGCTTCCAATTTCCGGGGCGAAAACTGATCACCACCTTGATTGATATCCCGTTTGCCGTGTCGCCCGTGGTCGCAGGCTTACTCTATTTGCTGCTTTATGGCAGTAACGGCTGGCTAGGCGCGTGGCTATTTGAGCATGATCTTCAAGTAATGTTTGCCCTACCCGGCATTGTGTTGGTCACTATTTTTGTTACCTGCCCTTTTGTCGCCCGCGAGCTGATCCCGCTCATGCAACAGCAAGGGCAAGCCGAGGAAGAAGCGGCGGTGGTGTTAGGCGCATCATGGTGGCAGCTTTTTCGCCGCGTCACCTTGCCCAATATTAAGTGGGCCCTCATCTACGGGGTCATTTTGACTAATGCCCGTGCCATCGGCGAGTTTGGTGCGGTCGCTGTGGTGTCAGGCAGCATTCGCGGTCAAACCAATACCCTGCCTTTGCAGGTACAGCTGCTCTATGAGGACTACCAAACCCAAGCGGCGTTCGCCTGTGCGTCATTACTTGCCTTTATGGCACTCGCTACCTTGGTATTGAAAGCCTTGGTGGAATGGCGTCAGTATCGTGTGCACGCCAGTACCGCGCCGATGGATGAAAGCAGTGCGTCAACGCCTGCCCGCTTAACCTTACAAACGAACCAAAGTGAGCCGTAAGCCATGCGTATTCAACTGAACAACATCACTAAACACTTTGGCCAGTTTCAAGCGTTATCGCCGTTATCACTTACCATAGAGCAAGGCGAGATGATGGGACTGCTTGGGCCCTCAGGCTCCGGTAAAACCACGTTATTGCGCATTATTGCCGGATTAGAAAGCAGTAACAGCGGCCAGATCCTATTTGGCGAGCGCGATGTCACCCGCGTCCATGTGCGGGATCGCCGTGTCGGGTTTGTTTTTCAAAACTACGCCTTGTTCAAACACATGACGGTGGCAGAGAACATCGCCTTTGGCTTGCAAGTGATGCCGCGTCGCGAGCGTCCTTCACCGGCCACGGAGACACAAAGGGTTAACCAACTGCTTGAGGTCGTGCAGTTAGGCCACCTGGGCCAGCGGTATCCCGAACAATTATCAGGCGGGCAAAAGCAACGTATCGCGCTGGCGCGAGCGTTAGCGACACAACCGGAAATCTTATTGCTTGATGAGCCATTTGGGGCATTAGATGCACAAGTGCGCAAAGAGCTGCGCCAATGGTTACGCCGACTACACGATGAAATGGCTTTTACCAGTGTGTTTGTCACTCACGACCAAGACGAAGCACTCGAGCTATCGGATCGCGTGGTGGTCATGAGTAATGGGCAAATTGAACAAGTCGACAGTCCGGTCGACCTTTATGCCGCGCCGAAAAGTCGCTTTGTGTTTGATTTTTTAGGAAACGTGAATGTTTTTTCCGGCCACTATCAGCAAGGCACGTGGCAAAACGGCAATGCCTTTATTCAACCCACACTAAACACGCACACCCAACAGTCAGGCAGTTTGTATGTGCGCAGCCATGAGTTAACCCTGGCTGATAAACCCAATAGCCAACTCTCGCTGCCCATGCGTGTGGTCTCTATCAACCCGGTTGGTGCCGAGGTGCGGGTTTCACTCGCTCCACAAGGCTGGGAGAGTGAACAACTGTGGGAGGCCACCTTGACCCATCATGCGTGGCAAGCCGCAGCGTATCAAAAGGGCGATACCGTGTATGCGATGCCGCACCGTGGATACTTTTTCAACGGCACAGACACCGAGCCGCACCGCCTTAATTGGCCATTTTTGACGGCCGATAGCTTGGTGTATGATATTTAATCATTAGCGCGCATCCGGAAAAATAATCAGGCCTAAGCTTTCAAGTAGCTGAGATTGTTGCCAATCGGCGATTTTCACGCCCGACAGATCCACTTTACGTGGGTCTAAGCCATCAATCTCAGCGTGACATAAATTCGCACCTTGTACACTAAACTGCCCCCATACATCGGGCGAAAAAACACCACCACTCAGATCAGCTTCTTTTAATGACGCACTGAGGAGGTTGGTTTCAATCCAACGGTTTTCAAACAGTTCGCACTTTTCTAAGCACGCTTGCGCAAGGTTGGCATAAGACAAGTTACAACCGGTGATAAACGCTGAGCATAAGTACACCCGATGGCTGACTTGATTGGCAAAGTTTGCGCGGGAAAAGTTCGCGCCCTTCAGATCGCATTCTCTCATCTCAATGCCGTAACAATTGGCAAAACTAAAATTGGCCATCGCCAATAGGCATTGCTGAAAACTGGCATCACGAAGGTTAGCAGCGGTAAAGTGGCACCCTTCGATATCGCCCTGTTCGATAAATTTGCAACGCTTGAACGTCACATCGCGGAGGTTAGCGCGGGTAAAGTCACAACGGATAAAGGTACAGTCTTTAAATTCGAGTTCACTGAGATCTTGGTGAGAAAAGTTCTCTTGGTGAAATGTCTGGTTATGTGTCTTCATATCATTCCCTCAATCAATGCGCCGCTAGGCTAACAACATAACCCTTTGAAATCACGAAAATAAAACCTTTCACAATCAGGACCTTACAACCCCCTTATTTTGCCGATTTAAAGGGGTAAACTAGCCTCAGAGAAAGCGTAAGAGGAACAGATAGAACACGGCGACGATAAAAAAATTTTTCGCCTTACAGACCGGCTGACGAAGATAACACCTGCTCTACAAACCTCGCTTTTCTTTCCCGATAGTCGTCTTGCTCAAACCCTTCACAGGCGCGTTTAAGCGCATTGTAGGAATGAACCAGTTGTGGATTAGCGCGCAGCGTGTCTCGAAAGGTCAGAAAATCTTCGAACTCAGAGCCATTGGCCACCACTTGCAACGCAACATCGTCATCCTGTTTGGATTCCAACATACACAGCTCGGGAGTCCGTAACGTGCCTCTCTTTTCTTGAAAGCCCAACTCAACTAGCCGCTTTACAGCCTCTTCATGCTGTAAGGCAGGTACACCAACAAAAATATCGAGATCGCCTTTCGAGATTGCTGAAGGGATCGACGACGCGCCAATGTGCTCGACTCGCGCTTCAGGAAGTTGGTGTTGGATAGCCACTCGCCACTGATTGAATAATCGCTCGCAAGCAGGTTGGTATTGGTCGGCAGCATAAAACTTCATCATGTCAGTGCTCGATATCCTTTTCGAAAACGCATCATACCGCGTAGGGCCAGCGTACTCTTTGTCGTGAACGTCTAGCCCTCTCGGGCTACGAAATTTTTAATATATTGATAAAGCGAGCTTTTGTCACCAAATCCACCAAGAAACTACCCGCCGACAGATTTTGCGTCGTGCTACTGTAAGGTTCGTGCTAGACTCCACGCCATTCAGTGTGTCTGTGCAGCAACGCGGACACACGCTTCTTGTTTGTTGAGTCTGTTATGCCATTTAAAAAACTGGGTTTAAGCGACCCACTTTGCCAAGCCATAGCCCAACGCGGCTTTACCACGCCAACATCTATTCAAGCCAAAGCGATTCCAATCATCCAACAAGGGCATGATCTGATTGCCGCGGCACAAACGGGCACCGGAAAAACCTCGAGTTTTATCTGGCCTATCATCGATAAATTATCTGCCGGTGAAGCAGGACGTAAAAAGCGCGCGCGCGCTCTCGTCATCGCTCCCACTCGTGAACTCGCCCTGCAAGTGGCTGAGAGCGCACGTCAAGACAGCCAGTTTACTGAGCTAAAGACCTTGGCGATGGTTGGCGGCATGGACGAGCAGGCACAAAAGCAAGCCTTGATCGACGGCGTCGATATTTTGGTCGCCACCCCGGGACGTCTACGGGATTTACTCAGCCAACGTGCCGTCTATTTAGATGAAGTGGAAGTGCTGGTTCTCGACGAAGCGGATCGCATGCTCGATATGGGCTTTATTGATGTGATTCAACATATCCTAGACCGATTGCCGGCAAGCACGCAGTGCTTACTATTTTCGGCCACGCTGTCTAATAAAGTGCGCGATCTAGCCAAAGCGACCATTGGCGATGAAGGCAAAGAAATCAGCATTGCCGCACGAGATGCCTCGAAAGACAACATTACTCAATGGTGTATTCCAGTCGATAAAGATAAGAAATCCGCACTACTTAGCCATTTAATTAAAGAGAATGGCTGGACGCAAGCGTTGATTTTTATCGAAACCAAACACGGCGCCGCCAAACTCGCCACCCAGTTGGAAAAACGGGGCATTGCCGCCGAAGCGTTTCACAGTGGACGCAGTCAAGCCGTGCGGACCCAATTGCTGGAAGACTTTAAAAACGGTGACATCCAATTTTTAATTGCCACCGGCGTCGCCGCGCGTGGCATTGATATTGAGTCGCTTGAGCGCGTGGTCAATTACGATCTGCCCTTCCCGGCCGACGAGTACGTCCACCGAATTGGCCGTACCGGTCGCGCCAGTGCTCAAGGCGAAGCGATTTCATTGGTCTCGAAAGATAACACCAAAAACTTACGCATGATTGAAGCACGTCTCGGGCATCCACTTGAACGTCACATTATCGAAGGCTTTGAGCCTAAAAAGCCAGTGCCGCAGACTGCACCAAGATAGAATCATAGAGTAGTTAACACCGCTATCCAAAACGCTCATATTACTGGGCGTTTTTTCTTTCACCTTAAATATGCAACCAATTTTATAATAAATAGCTTTTGCAATCGTTATCATTCGAGAGTATTAATAATAAAAACTAATCTAAATTAAATGACAATTTAATATTTAGACAAAACTATCC